>JAQUVE010000163.1 GCA_028693565.1 Sulfurospirillaceae bacterium
CATTGTCGCTTATCTTCAATCTATCGCACCTAAAACACTCAGTAATAAAGAGGTTTTTGCAGATGCATGTCAAAGATGCCATGATATGAAATATGATAAAGTCTACAGTAAAAGTGACAAAGAGGCTTTAAAAGCTTATATGGGAACTTTACCACCAGATTTGTCCATGATGATTCGCTCACGAGGTGAAGCATACCTTAATACCTTTATCAACAATCCACAAAAACAACTCGCAGGAACTTCTATGCCGCGTGTTGGATTAACCGAAAAAGCGCAAGCGCAAGTGATTGCCTATCTTGATGAAGTCGGTGATAGCAAAAAAGCGGAACGTAATGCTTTAGGTTACAAACTTGTGGGCTATATGGCACTCTTTACTTTACTTGCATTTTTATGGAAAATGAAAGTTTGGAGAGAAGTACACTAAAAATCTGTTACGCCATCACTCGTAATGGCGTAACCACCTTTTTAAGGAGAAGAGAATGACTAAATTTACAAAAATAATCCTAGCTTCCCTACTAAGTATTTCTCTAGCACACGCTACTGAGAATGAAAAAGTAAACGCAGTTATCATGTTAAATATGGAAAGTGGTTTAGCTAGTATACAAAAAGGTTTTCTATATAACAGTATAGATTTAATCAAAGAAGGTGTTAATAAGGTTCAGCAAGAAAACATTACTTACCATGATCGAAAAGTAATTAAATCTATTCTTCCTGAAAATAGAAAACAGATGGAGAATTTGGCCTTGATTACGTCTCGAAGAATTGAAAATGCAACAGAAGAGATGAAAAGTTACCTAGCCTTTCATCAAATGAAAAAAGCACATAATGCCTTTTTAGATATCGTCAATGCATGTACAGATTGTCATACACTCATTCGTGGATGGTAATTCAAAATAGAAGCTAAGAGTTTCTCAACTCTTAGCGCTCTTCATAAGCCCCAATAGAAATTATTTTTTCATAGCGCTTTTCTAATCGCTCACTATCGCTCATCATATCTAGCTCTTCTAAAGACTTTATAAAATACTCACCAACTGCACGTGCTGCACTCTCTTTATCTCGATGTGCACCTACGAGTGGTTCATCAATAATGGCATCAACAAGCTTTAGACCATATAAGTCTTCCGCTGTAATCTTCATCGCTTTAGTTGCACTTTCTTGCTTAGCGGGGTCATTCCATAAAATAGCGGCACACCCTTCTGGAGAGATAACGGAAAAAACAGAATAACGCATCATTGCAATGCGATCACTAACACCAATCGCCAAAGCACCACCACTTCCACCTTCGCCAATGACCACAGAAACACTTTTTGTATTAAGCTTACTCATTTCATAAAGGTTCCGAGCAATCGCTTCGCTTTGCCCTCTTTCTTCCGCCGCAATACCAGGATAAGCACCTGGAGTATCAATCAGAAATAAAATAGGCAAATCAAATTTTTCGGCTAGTCTTGCAACACGAAGCGCCTTTCGATAGCCTTCAGGATGAGGCATACCAAAATTACGTTTAATTTTATTTTTAGTACCACGGCCTTTTTGCTCTCCAATAACAATGACTTTTCTGTTTTCAAGATAGCCAATGTAACAGATAATTGCCGCATCATCTGCAAAATTACGATCGCCATGCAACTCATATGCATCTTTGAGTAAAGCACGAATATAATCAATTGCATAAGGTCGGTCAGGATGTCGTGCTAATTGTAATTTTTGGTACTCACTCAAGTTTTTATAGGTTTTACTTATCTCTTTGTTTAGGCTTTTTTCCAAAATCTCAACGGCATGACCATCACCCTTGATTTTCGCACTGGAGATATCTTCATCAATCAGTCGAATACTATTTTCAAAATCAAGATAAGTTGCCACTAATTTCCTTTATACGCGCTTAAAAATAACAGAGCCATTCGTTCCACCAAAACCAAAGGAATTACTCATCACAACATCTGCCTTATAGGCTCTCGCAACATTAGGGATATAATCCAAATCACAATCAGGATCAACATTTTCATAATTGATTGTTGGAGGTAAAATTTCATCGCGCATTGCCATTAAACACACAACCGCTTCAATAGCGCCTGCTGCTCCTAAACAATGGCCTATTTGCCCTTTAATCGAACTAATTTGTGGAATTGAATTCCCAAAAACCTCTTTAATGGCTGCTGTTTCATTTTTATCATTAGCAGGAGTACTTGTACCGTGAGCATTAATATAATCAATCTTTGGATATCCCGCCATTTTATAAGCAGCTTTCATCGCACGAAGTGGGCCATCTAAGCTTGGAGCAGTGATATGGCTTGCATCACCACTCTCACCAAACCCTATGACTTCACCATAAATATGAGCTCCTCGAGCGATAGCATCTTCATAGACTTCAAGGACCAATGCACCAGCACCTTCACCCATAATAAAACCATCACGCTCTGCATCAAAAGGGCGAGACGCTTTACTCGGATCATCATTGCGAGTTGAGAGTGCTTTCATCGCTGAAAAGCCACCAATACCAGCGGCACAAATAGCTGCTTCTGCACCTACAACCAACATTTTATCAGCACACCCTAGCATAATCGTTTTTGTTGCTTCACTGATAGCGTGTGTTCCTGCTGCGCATGCCGTTACCGAAGAGAGGTTAGGACCTTTTAGTCCATGTTCAATAGAAACCATTCCACCTAGCATATTAATTAAGGCTGATGGAATAAAAAAGGGAGATATTTTACGTGGTCCTGCACTGTTAACGATGACTGAATTTTTTTCAATCACGATAAGTCCACCAATACCTGCAGCTGAGCTGACGCCAAATAACTCAGACTCAAAGTCCGTAAGTTTTGCATCTGCCATAGCTTCCCCAGCTGCTTTAAGCCCCAAATGGATAAAGCGATCTGCTTTTTTAACATCCTTTGGGTTCATCACAGTATTGGGGTCAAAGTCAGTGATTTCGCCAGCAATTTTTACTGTGTGCTCGGTAGTGTCAAACGAACTAATACTTTTAATGCCACATTGACCCTCAATGATAGCTTTAAAAGAACTCTCTTTATCCAAACCTAATGAATTAATCATTCCTATTCCAGTAACAACTACTCTTCTCAAATCTTTATCCTCTTTAATTATCTTAACGGTGGGAGAGAACCCGCAATAAAACGGATTCTATAGTATTATATGCGATGATTATTTGTGGTTCTCAATATATGACATTGCATCTTTAACAGTAACAATTTTTTCAGCGTCAGTATCAGGAATTTCGATATCGAATTTCTCTTCAAGTGCCATAACTAACTCAACTACGTCCAAAGAATCAGCACCTAAATCTTCAACAAATTTTGAATCTTCTTTTACTTCATCAGGGTTTACATTCAATTGCTCTACAACAACCGCTTTTACATCATCAAACAGTGCCATTTACTAGCTCCTTACAAAAAATTTTCACTATTTTATCAAAAAAACCTTTAATTTGGGTATGTACCTATAAGGGGACACCTTACATATACATACCCCCATTGACTTTTAGCACTTCGCCAGTAATATACGAGGCACTATCGCTGAGTAGAAAAGCTACTGCCTCAGCGATATCTTTAGGACTACCAAAACGTTTTAAAGGAATTTTCGACGTATAACTTTCTTTTATTTCATCACTCAATTTATCCGTCATTTCTGTTGCAATAAAACCTGGTGTTACTGCGTTATAACGAATATCTCTTGCTGAACCTTCTTGTGCAAAACTTTTCGTCATAGCAATTAAACCACCTTTGCTCGCACTATAATTAACTTGTCCCGCATTACCTGTCTCACCCACTATTGAGGCAATATTAACAACACTTCCGAAACGTTTTTTACTCATTACTTTAATTGCTTCCCGACAACCAATAAAAGCTGATGTCAGATTGATATCTAATACAGAAGTAAAATCCTCTTTTTTCATGCGCATTGCTAATTTGTCATTTGTAATACCTGCGTTATTCACGAGATATGAAAGCTCCCCATCAGAATCAACAATCGTTTTTATACCTTCAACAAATGCCTCTTCATCTGCAACGTCAAATCCAATGACCGCAGCCACACCACCATGTGCTTCAATCTCAGCTTTTATGGCATCTGCTGCCTCAGGTCGAGAACGATAATTAACCCATACTTTAAGTCCGTATCCTGCTAATGTCAAGGCTATTTCTTTACCAATTCCGCTTGCAGCACCTGTGACTAAAACATTTTTTCCACTAAATTTCATTTTATCCCTTTAATTAAAATTCAACCAATGCACTGTCCATTTCCATAGGAATTGGAAGCCCCATCAGCTTAAGTACAGTAGGTGCAATATTATTTAATCCACCCTTTTTAACCTCTTTAACACGTTCATCGTAAACAAAACCATAGACATCAAACGTAGTATGGTTGGTCAACTTACGACCTTGTTTATCAACCATCTCCTCACAATTTCCATGATCACTCGTAAGCACCACAGCATAATGATTTGTTTTTGCTTTTTGAAAAATACGCCCTAATTCTGCATCTACCGCTTCCACAGCTTTTATGGCAGCTTCCATATTACCTGTATGTCCTACCATATCACCATTCGCAAAGTTTACGACAATAAAATCATAGCCTTCATCCATTGCCTTTAAAACCATATCACCGACTTCTGGAGCACTCATCTGTGGTTGCAAATCATAAGTTTTTACTTTTGGACTAGGAACAAGTAGGCGCGTTTCATTCACAAAAG
>JAQUVE010000033.1 GCA_028693565.1 Sulfurospirillaceae bacterium
TACTATACCCCTCCGCCCCAATACTCGCCGCCGCACTCCATACTCGAAAAGAAGAACGCTTTACGTGAGGAAGAATATAATGACGCATAAATTCAAAATGATGTGATTCCCTAAAAAAACTCGTCTCATTGGTAGTAAGCGTATTAATCATCACTTGAAGCTCATCAGTTGAACCCATACACGCTTCATAATAGGCATCATAATCAAGAAGTCCCAAATGCCTCAGTCGTTTTGAAAGCCTACCCACAACTAATTGTTTTTTGGTTTCATTTAACTGAATGCCTGAATGTATTTTCACCAATGTGGTAATGTTTTGAAACGCTTTTGAACTAATCATTTTAAGAACACTTACACCCTTGCATATTTATGAATTTGCTGTTGCAAATCTTCTAAGTCTAATTTGTGTATCACATGATCCACTCCATGCCTTTTCGCTTGCTCGATAATGGAAGGATTTGCCATATTTGTATTCATGATAAACGGAATATCTCTTACCCCTGCTCTACTTTTTGCTTCACGTAACAGTGCCATACCATCCATGACAGGCATTTCGATGTCACTGAGTATCAGTGCAATGTCCTCTGCGTCCATCGCATTCACCCTGTCCAATAAGACTTTACCATTGTCAAACACTTCAAAATCAAGTCCCATCTGCTCTAGTGCCATCACAACGGCTTTTTGAACGATTTTACTGTCATCCGCAAAGAGTATTTTTTTCGTAATAGGCAGTTTTGAAAGGCTTCCCACTTTACTTAACTCTTTTTCATGAGACTCGGCAAACACCTCACTAAGTAGGGTATCTGAGTTAAAAATAACGCACAGTTTATTTTCCCCAGCGATATAAAGTTCTGTAATCTGTGCTGTTTTAGGATCACGAGAAGAATTGTCGATGAGTTTATCGGCTTCAATATTTTGAATGCCTATCACATTTTTAATGATAATTCCAACCCGTTGATGCCCAAAATTGCACACAATAACCAGCTCATACACGCATTCTTTGGCTTCCCCCTTGCCTAACCATCTGTCAAAATGAATGACAGAGCACATCTCATCACGGATTTTTGCCGTACCGATGAGCGTACCTGTCACGTCTGAATTATGGGCAATATTTAGCTCTTTATTGACGATGAGCTCTTCCACTTTTGCCACATTAATCGCATAAAGTTCATCATAACCGTTACGAAAAATGACATATTGACTTGTCACATCTGCATTGGATGTCACCAGCCGAATAAGCTCATCACTGCTGTCGATTTGGTTGGCAACACTCTTTTTTTCATTTTCAATGGCATTCATCTACTCGTCTCCTTTATAAAGCACGTTTTTGTGTAACACGAGAGAGTTCGCTTAAATCCAAAATGCCATTCATATCTAAAAGCGTGATAAAGCGCTCTTCAATGCGTGCCATCATCTGCATAAAATCTTTACGAATTTTTGCACCAAACTCAGGGGCATCCATCTTGTGTACGGGCGTAATTTCATAAACTTGATCCACCATATCCACAATTAAGCCTATCTCATTTTCTTCGCCTCCAATGGTCGCTTCCACGGTGATGATACAACTCTTTTTACTAATTTTGCTCATGCCTAAGTCCAATCTTGATGAAAGATCAAGTACGGGAATGACATTGCCTCGTATATTTGTAATGCCCACTAAAAAACGCTCCATTGTGGGCACTCTTGTGATTTGCGTGTATTCAATAATCTCTTTAACATAAGATACATTAATCGCAAAACGTTCATCTTTTAAAAAGAACGAAAGGAACTGATTACCTTGCGTATTTTTAGAGGTTATATCTGCCATTATGCCCTCATTACGCAAAGGCTTTAAAGTCTTTTTTATTGACCTGTAAAGTAGGTTTTACTTCACTACTCTTTTTAGATTCTTCTTTAGCTTTAACAGTAGGTGCTAGTACCTTTTGGGTATTTTCTACGGTGAAGAAAGACATCATTGAACGTAACCCCTCTGCTTGAGCGGTCATCTGCTCGCTCGCACTGGCTAACTCTTCACTGCCTGCGGCATTTTGTTGGGTAACAGAGTCAAGTTGGTTCATGGAGCCATTGATCTGTTCTATCCCTGCATTTTGTTCTGAGCTAGCGGCGGCTATTTCTTGGACAAGCTCAGCTGTTTTTTTAATGTTCGGGATGATCTCTTTAATGAGCTCTCCTGCACTTTCACTCACTTTAACACTATCGCCTGTAATTTTACTGATCTCTTGAGCGGCAACTTGAGAACGTTCTGCTAATTTTCTTACTTCAACGGCAACAACGGCAAAGCCTTTTCCATGTTCGCCTGCACGTGCGGCTTCGATGGCAGCATTTAATGCTAAGAGGTTCGTTTGGTAAGCAATATCTTCAATGATGCTAATTTTACCTGCGATTTCTTTCATCGCGTCAACAGTTTGGTTTACGGCTTTTCCACCATCTTCTGCCATCTTAGCGGCATTACTTGCCATTTCATCGGTGCGTTTTGCATTTTCAGCATTAAGGTTGATGCTTCCTGTCATCTCTTCAATCGCTGATGCGGTTTCTTCAAGGTTACTAGCTTGCTCACTGGCACCATTACTAAGGCTTTGTGCGGTTCCACTCACTTGTTCACTGGCACTTGTGATTTGAAGTGCTGCATTTTGCACATCGATGATAATGTCTTGGAGTTTTTCTGCCATTTCATTGGTAGAGCTTTTAACAAGGGCTAGATCACCGATCCAGATATTGGAGGTAATACGTTTTGTCAAATCACCATTTGCCATTGCAGCATAAACAGCGCTCTCTTCTTTAATGGCTAAATCAATCGCTTCGGCTACACCGTTAACGGCTCGTTTAAAGGTGTCATAATCCCCTTTATATTCTTTAGTGATACGAACAGAGAAGTCACCTTCATTGGAGATTTTTGCCAAGGCTGACACACCATCTTTAACCACGGCATCATAGATAACATCGAGCATATTATTGACACCATCGACAATCTTTTTAAAATCCCCTTGGTGTCTTGAACCATCTGCTCTGGTAGCTAATTTTCCTTCTCCTGCGGCAACGGCTAACATATTGGTATCGGCAACGAGGAGTTTTATGGTCTCTATCATTTGTGCCATTGCAGCTTTGACTTGTCCTGTCTCTTCGGTGGTATCTGCAACTACTTTTACACTCATATCACCTTTGGAAATCGACTCTGCCGCACTGAGCACTTCATTGAGTGGGGTTGTGATGCTTTTTGTGACAAAGAGTGCTAGGAGAATGCCAAGAATAAACGCAACAACAGAAATAGCAATGACGATCATTTTTGTGGAGGCATAATCAACATCGGCTTTATCACCCGCTTTTGTCACAGCTTCTGCTTGATGATCTAAAATAGCCGTAAGTGCATTAAAATACGCTTTGCGCAAAGGCAACATCTCACCGCTCATTATACCCCACGCTTCTTCATTTCTATTGACCATAGCAAGTTCCATCACTTTATTGGTGATTGCTGTATAGGCTGCTCTGGCATCCATAGCGCCTTTAAAGAGTGCTCTTCCTTTTTCACTCTTCATCATCTTGTCCAATTTTGCGTAGAGCTCAGTAGCTTTCTTTCTGCCTGCGTCTATCTCATCTTTGATCTGTTTGTTTTTTGCCTCATCAGTGTTAATCAGAAGATTTCCTAGCAAGATACGATCATTATTGACAAGATCAATAATATCATTGGCAGCAACAACTTTAGGAAACATATCATCGGTAATCTCCGTGATTGAATCATTCATATTGCTCAGTCGTGTAAGTCCTAAAATGGCGATTCCCGCAAGAAATATAAGCACAACTCCAAAGCCAAAACCTAGTTTGGCGCCTATTTTCATATTTTTAAACATGGATTTTTCCTTAATGTGTATTTTTTACTTTATTGACGTTCATTAACTTACGCGCTTTTTGATTCATCTATACCACCTTTGAGGGTGAGAATAAAATTAATCAACATCGGCACATCCAAAATGAGTGCCACCGTTCCACTTCCTAAAATGGTCGCTCCACTAATGCCTTTAAGCGCATGAAAGATTTTGCCTAAAGGTTTGATAACCGTTTGAAATTCGCCAAAGAGTTCATCGACGATAAACCCATAACGACGTCCCGCATAATGCACCACAACGATGTTAGAACGGGCGTCTTCATTTTTTTGTTCATCGAAAAATGACCCGATGTTAAGAAGTGGAAGAATGCTTCCTCGAAGGTTGATGTAGTTGTTACCGTGCATCTGCGCTTTTTCTTCATCGCTGATTTCGATGCACTCCACCACCATATCGAGAGGCACCACATAAAAGGTCTCACCCACTTTGACCAAGAAGCCATCGATGATCGCTAAGGTTAAAGGAAGTCTGATGATAAGGCTCGTCCCCTCCCCTTTTTTGCTCTTAATCTCAATGTCGCCTCGAAGCGCTTCGATGTTTCGCTTCACGACATCCATTCCAACCCCACGACCAGAGAGGTCAGTGACAGCTGGTGCGGTGGAAAACCCTGGGGCTAAGATGAGTTTAAAGATCTCTTGCTGAGAAAGTGCTGCACCCTCTTCAATCAACCCTTTTTCCACAGCTTTTTTGTACAACACCTCTTCATCTAAGCCTTTCCCATCATCGCTAATTTCGATGACTACGGTTCCTGCATCATGGTAAGCGTTGAGGGTTAAGGTTCCTTTATGCGGTTTATCACCTCGATCATCAGGCATTTCAATCCCATGGTCAATAGCATTTCGTACGATATGAACGAGAGGATCAGTAATCTTTTCAACGACGGTTTTATCGAGTTCCGTTTCACCACCTTTGATGACAAGATCTATCTCTTTACCTAATTTTTTGGATAAGTCCATCACGATGCGTTTAAATTTATTAAAGGTTTCCCCGATTTGTACCATGCGGATTTGCATCGCACCTTCTCTGATTTCTTCAAGCATACGTGAGACGATAGAAACTGACTCAACAAGTTCTGAGTTTTTTATATCGATAGATTGTTGTACCACATTGGCATTGGCGATAACCATTTCTCCGATTAAATTAATAAGATGGTCTATCTTTTCGGCATCCACACGAATCGTATAAGCGCTCGGTTGTGCTTGCGTTATTATAGGTGCCTTTTTAGGTTCTTCTTTGTTGTTTGAGCCTTGGATAACCACGGCTTGAGTTTGTACTTTGAGCTCTTCAAGCGTTATAACACAATCATCACGAATGAACTCAAATACATCTAAAATATCATCTTTATTCAAATTTGTAGTAAAAGCAATATCAAATTTAAGGTAACACTGTGTGGCATTAAGCTCATTGATGGGTGGGATTCCTGCGACATCGACTTTGGCATCAAAAGTAGTTGAATTTTTACGAAGATATGCTAAAAAACTAGCAGGCTCAAACCCTTGCTCCATCACATTCGTACCAAAACGTATCTGCATTACCCATGCTCTTTCATGTGTATCAGTCACTAAAGTTTTTGAAGACTCACTCAATTTATCAACGCTAAGTTCTGTACCCACTGGCATATTTTGGTTGAGGCGTTCTCCTAAATGCTTTGTCATTTCACACAATGTTTGGGTGGGAGCTTCAGCGTTACATGTAAGCACCGCAAACTCTACAAGACCTTGCATGTGGTCTTTACACTCTAAGAGTAATTCGCTAAGTTCATCGTTCATAGAAAGCTTACCATTGCGAATGTGGTCTAATAGATTTTCCGCAATATGCGTAAACTCCACCACAAAATCAATCTTATACATACCTGCCGCACCCTTAATGGTATGTGCCGCACGAAAGACTGCATTGATAGACTCATCGTCCATTCCATTTTCACGAATAAACACCAAAGAATTTTCCATCGCTTCAAGGAGTTCTAAACTCTCAGCATGAAATTCCTTAGCGATATCGCTAAATTGCAAAATAGAATTCATTCCTCACCTTTCATCTGAGTATCCCAGTCAAAACCAAAAAGTTGCATAAAATTATGTGTCGAATTAGCAATGCCTGTGATTTCAAAAGGTTTTTGCATCATTTCAAAACCTTTTCTTAAAGAAACTAACAGTTGAAAACCTGCTGTGTCTATTTTATCAATGCTAGAGAGGTTAACGACACATACATTTGCCTTAGATACCAATGGCACTAGTTGCAATAAAATACTTTCGACTTGATAAATGCTCAGCTCACCTTCTGGCTTTATATGTAAAACATTATCATTCAATGCGATTGATACCATTTGTCCCCCTATCCTAACAATTTGGAGACAGCTCCAAGCAATTTGACTTTATCAAAAGGCTTAACCATCCATGCCTTTACTCCTGCGGCCTTTCCTGCTTCCATCTCTGATTGACCTGTAACGGTTGTCAGCATAATGATAGGTACAAAACGATAATCGGGCTCCATTTTAATCTGACGAGCAAATGTTAAACCATCCATCACAGGCATATTGACATCGCAAATAATCAAATCTATCGTTGTTTGAACCGCTTTTTCTAAAGCCACTTGTCCATTTTCAGCCTCAACAACTTCATATCCACTCTCTTTCAAAACAGAACTCACCGTCATACGCATTACTGTAGAATCATCAACTATCAAGATTTTTTTAGGCACGTCCACTCCCCTTTAAAACTTAAGTTTATTTAATGATGTATTGTACAAAAGCGACAGAGAGTAAACAGTCTCATTTACAAATTGATAATATGACTAAAATATGACTTTTAAGATGCTAAAATAGAGGATAATTTTGCATCACTTAAAGGAATACAAAAAATGATGACAAACCTCTTGCTCCTTAAAAATAAAACGGTTCTTTTTGCTGAGGATGATCAAATTATGCGAGAGCAAACTACTGAGGTATTAAATATGATTTTTGCGAAAGTTTACACTGCGCAAGACGGGGAAGAAGCTTTTGTTCTTTATGAAGATCATTCACCCGATATTATTATTACTGATATTAAAATGCCGAAAAAAGATGGTCTTAAGCTTATTAAGCAAATACGCCAAAAAAATTATGATATACCCATTATTCTTCTGACAAGCTTTGCAGAATACGATATGCTTCTTAATGCCGCAAACCTTTCTGTGGATGGCTATTTGGTAAAACCTATTGAACTTGAACAACTCACACTGACGATTTGTTCTTCCATCCAACGAGCAAAAAAAAATCTTGGACTCATTCAGCTTGACGAAGAACTTTGTTATAACACAGGGACACAAGAAATCTATCACAAAGGAGTTAGCATCCCTTTTGGGCAAAAAGAACAAGAGCTACTTCTTTTACTGCTTCATAATCGTTTTCGCACCGTCACAAAAGAAGAGATTGCGACAACATTATGGCCCCTTGATCCTATTTGTGAATCTGCTATTAAAAATCTAATTCTACGTATCCGTAAAAAAGTAGGTACAGATATTGTTCTTTCGGTAAGAGGAATTGGATACCGATTAAATACACGAGGGGTTTCACGGGAAGATAAACTTCCTAAAAATATATATGCAAGATTACAATAAGGAGCTAGTTAATGCGATTGGCTAGTATTTTTCTCTGCTTCCTATGGCTTCAGCCACTTTTTGGTTTGCAATCTTTTCAAATACTTGACAATCACCCTTTGGTGTATGTTTCCAAGCCCTTAGTCTATACAACGGGCGAATTCACAACCCAAAAAGCTTATGCTCTTTTTAAAAATAATGCTTTTCATAAGCTACCTGAACCAGCCTATAGTTTTGGGTTTATGAGCGAGCCTTTATGGTTGGCGATTGAACTTCAAAATGGTTGCATGGAAGGTCTTTTTTTAACACTTAAAAATTTATCGCTAGAGCATATTGAGTATTTTGTTTTTCAAAATGATGTTTTAATTCAAGCAGGAGAAACAGGTTCCCTTGCTCGTAATAAGGAACAATTGTTCTCTGCTACACACTCCACCATGACATTGATTGAAAATCCAGAGCCTTTAACATACCTGATAAAGATACAAACAACCAGCCCTATGGTAGCTCCAGTTATTATAGGAACCGATGCTGCGTTGCAACATTTTTATCAAAATGAAGATACGTTACTTGCTATCTTTATGGGTATTTTTATAGCACTTTTTTTATACAACACCATATTGTATTTTGCGACCAAAGAAGAGGGATACTTGCTGTACTCACTTTATATTCTTTCTATCTTTATCCTAATACTCTCTCTTCGTTCCTTTTTTACACCACTACTGCAAGAAAATCTTTTTATGACAAATGTCATTAAGCTACTTAGTTTACAAGGAAGCGTACTCTTTTTACTTTTCTTTACGCTCAATTTTTTAAATATTAAACATTTGCATCCTAAACTCTATGGCTATTCTCTGCGAGTTGGGATTCTGAGCCCTTTACTCTTTTTTATAATGCCTCTAGGAGCATTTGGTCAATCACTGGGTATGATCATCACCATGATGGTTCTCTTTTTCTGCCTTTTTTTAGGTATTTTCTCGCTATATCAAAAAAATCCTTTTGCTAAATATTACATTTTAGCGTTTAGTGGCTTTTTGATCAGTGCGATTGTGACCATTCTGATGGGACAAGGTATGTTACCTTATACGCTCATGAATTACTCTGCAATTTTTTTTGGTTCATCATGGGAAATGATCCTTTTTTCACTGGCACTTGGGTATAAAATACGATTATTGCATATAGAACATCATAATGCAATGCAACAAATCAAAACCCAAAATAAAATGCTTTTTTTACAATCTCGTTATACCTCCGTGGGTGAGCTTATCCGCAATATTACCCACCAATGGAAAGAACCATTGGGTGAAATTGGCTCTATCCAAACCAATTTAAAAAGTACACTGCTTTTACAAGGAGCCATTAGCAACGAAAAATTGCTTAACGCTATCAATCTTACGCATCGCATTATCTCTCATCTTGCTGAGACTATTGATACGTTTTACCGTTTTTTTCGCCATCAAACCACAGAAAATCAAGAATTTAATATAAACAATGAGATAGCCAATATCCAAAAGATGATCAAATACACATTTGATACCGAACACATAACCTTACATTTTACCCATTCAGAAGAGCCTATTGTTCTTCTAGGCCATCCCAATGAACTCTCTCATTCTATTCTCAACATCATTCTTAATGCCAAAGATGCACTCATCAAACGACATACACCCAATCCTAAAGTCTCTGTTAGTGTATCTGCAACCGCTACAGAAGCGATTATTTGCATTGCGGATAACGCTGGAGGTATTAAGCAAAAACCCCTTTTTAAAATTTTTGATGCTGGCACAAGTTCGCATAAAGAAAATATTGGCATTGGCCTTTACATCGCAAAAACTATTATTGAACAAAAAATGCATGGGCATATTTCCGTTGAGAATGGTACCGATGGAGCTATTTTTACTATTGTTTTACCCCTTGCCTCTTACAAAATCTCATACCATCACCAACAACAACCCTTAACGCTAGAAGAATCCGCACTAGAGCGTATTTCAAAGCTTGAAAAAGACGTTGCAAGACGCATTGAAATCGAAAAAAACCTACAACAATGGGCTAAAATATTTGAGCACGCTAACTGGGGTATTGCTATTTGCAACCACGCTACCCATACATTTGACCTGATTAATCCATCCTTTGCAGCCATGCACGGCTATAGCATTGATGAATTAGTCAATCAACCTTTTGAGACTATTTTTCCCCCAGGGAGCAAAGACAATTTTGACGCTATTTTAGAATATGTACATCAGAACAATCACTATGTATGTGAGTCGATTCATATCACGCAAGATGGTTTACGATTTCCTGTTGAACTTGATATTATGGCCATCAGAGATGAAAGCGGCAATATTCTATACAACATTACCAATGTTCGTGACATCAGCGAATATAAGCGTACACATGAGAAGTTACTTCTTAAAAAGTTTGCCATTGATCACATTCAAGATGCCGTCTTCTTAATAGATGAAAACGCAAATTTTTGTGACGTTAATGTTGGAGCTTGCAACGCACTTGGGTATTCTAAAGACGAATTACTAGAAATGAATGTAGGTGATATTGATCCGCAATGGCCACAAGAGCGATGGCATGAACATTGGGAAGAACTGAAAATACTAGGTTCTATAACCATGGAACTAAAACACCAAAGAAAAGATGGCTCCACTTTTCCCGTAGAAATCAGTGCTAATTACATAGAATTTGGTGATCAAAACTACAATATGTCTATCGTAAGAAATATAACAGAGCGAAAAGCGACGGAAGATAACCTACGATTCAAAGAGTTTGCACTCGACACCATTAATGAAGCAGTTTATCTCATCGACGAAAACTCTATGTTCCACTACGTCAACGAGGGCGCTTGTAAAGCTCTTGGTTACACTAAAGAAGAGCTTTTAACTATGGGTGTTGTTAATATTGACCCAAATTGCACTCTAATGTGGTGGGAAAAACAATGGAAGGATAGCAACAACCACAAAACAATTTTGATAGAAGCAATACATCGACGAAAAAATGACACACTATTGCCCGTAGAAATCAGCATTAAATACCTTGAATTTCATGGTATCACTTACCATCTAGCAATTGCTCGTGATATTTCAGAACGTCTCCTCCTTGAAGAGCGCAAAAGCGATGAACAAATGCGCCTCTTCTTTGAAAAACAAATCATCGGTATGGCAATTTCTTCTCCGGACAAATACTGGCTAAGGGTCAATGAGCGTTTGTGTACGATATTTGGCTATACCAAAGAAGAGCTGCTGGCTCTTACATGGGAAGAACTCACCTATGAAGAAGATAGAGAACCGGACGTTCGACAATTTGAACGCGTCCTCAAAGGTGAAATAGAGGGCTTTAGTATGCCTAAGCGTTTTCTCAAAAAAAACGGCAGCCTCATCTATACGAATCTTTCTACGACGTGCATTCGCAAAGAAGACGGTACGGCGGATTATTTTCTTACCTCCATCGAAGATATCACCGAACAAGTCAAAGCACACGATATACTCATCCAAAAAGAAAGAGAACTTCGTTTACTTGCCGATTCGTCTCCGGGGATGATGGGCTCTTTCTACCTACGTCCGGACGGTACGATGTGTATGCCTTATGTCTCTCCCAATATTTTTGATCTTTTCGGTTTATACCCGCATGAAGTCATCGATGATGCGACGGCATTGTTACAAAAAACGCATCCAGAGGATAATCAAAGAGTCAAAGAGTCCATCGCTCATTCCGCACAGACGATGAGCCTTTGGCACGAAGAGTATCGCATCAATCATCCGACAAAAGGTATGCGCTGGATGGAGTCTAATACCAGACCCCAGCCGCATCCTGAGGGTGGCATCATTTGGTACGGTTATGTACATGACATTACGGAGCGTAAAATAGCTGAAAAAGCACTCATAGAAAAAACTGATGAACTTCAAAAGGCTTTAGAATTAAACGAAGGAATCATCACTGCCATACCAGATTTATTGTTTGAAATAACACCAGATGGTACTTATATTGGGGTATGGGCACAAAATGAAACATTACTTGCAGCTCAAAAAGAGACGTTACTTGGTAAAAACTTTAAAGAAGTTCTCCCTCCTACTGTTGTCATTACATCGCTTCAAGCATTTAAAGAGGTGGATAAAAAAAATTTTTCATTTGGTCACACTTACAGTCTCGATTTTTCCGATGGAAAACGGTGGTTTGAGCTCTCTGTTTCCAAGCAAAAACGCAGTGGAAACTACATTATACTCTCCCGTGATATTACTGAACGCAAAAAAACAGAGGAAATGATCAAAGAGCTTAATGCGACACTTGAAGCAAAAGTTGAAAAACGAACGTTAGAGCTTCAACACGCTTTGGAGTTCAATGAAGGTGTCATCAACGCTCTACCTGATTTGTTGTTTGAAATTGACTTCAATGGAAAATATCTCAATGTTTGGGCGCGTGATGAAAAGCTTCTTGCACAGCATAAAGAGCTTTTACTTGGTCACACTATTTACGATGTACTCTCTCCAGAAGCAGCCAATACCATAATGGAAGCATTGAACGAGGCAAATACCAAAGGGGTTTCCTTCGAAAAGATAATCAAAATAGACCTACCACAAGGATCAATGTATTTTGAAGAGTCTGTTTCCAAAAAAATGTCGACCAATACATTTCTTGTTCTCTCTCACGACATCACGAAACGAAAAAAAGCAGAAGAAACACTTATTAAAAGCGAAGAGGCATTTCGTGCAATGGTTGATAATTCTCCTGATGTTATCGCACGTTATGACCTTGAGTGTCATCGTATCTATGTCAATCCACAAATGCAACGATTACTGGATAAACCACTGGAAGAGATCCTTGGAAAAAAACCAAATGAGGCCTCTCCACTCATAGGACTAGTTGATTTTGAAGCACTGGTCAAAAGTGTTATCAATGAAAAGCATGAAATCATACGAGAAACTCCTTTCTGTATGCCAGATGGGAAAATGCATTGGGGGATCATGCGCATTATCCCAGAATTTAATGCAAAAGAAGAGGTTGTAAGCATTTTACTGATTGGAAAAGACGTCAGTGAAGAAAAAGAGAGCAAAAAAGGATTACAGCTTCTTGAAGCGGCCTTAAACAATGCCGACGAGGCTTTTTATATTATTGATTGTGAAAGTACTATTCGCTTTGCTAATGTCAAAGCATATGAAATGTTGGGATATGAAAAAGAGACTTTACTGGGTCTTCACCTGAATCAGATTGATGTGCATTTAACACAAGAAGCCATTAAAGAGATTGCAGATAGTGTTGTGTTAGGCAAAACCATCACATTTGAGACTAAACATAAAATGCGTCATGGAGCAATTATTGACATAGAAATCAAAGCCACATACTTTCAATTTGGGATTGAAAATTTTGGAGTTGCCTTTGCTCGAAAAATCGAAAAATGATAATATTTAAAAAGGTTGCCACGCTAAATGAATAAATTAAACTATATTTTTGACAATGCAAAAGTCGGTATATCTATATGCAATGCCATAGATAACAAAATAGAACTCGTTAATCACGCATTTGCAACCATGCACGGATATGATAAACCCGAAGAGCTTATAGGGCTTTCACCCGATGAAATATTTGCTTCAGATTGTATGCAGCACCTTGAGAAGCATGAAAAAAATCAAGCTTCGAGTACAAAAAATGATATTGCATTTGAAACAACCCATCAAAAAAAAGATGGCACAATACTCCCTGTTAGCGTACACATTACGCTTATAAAAGATGACGATAGACTTCTCAAACACCGCATTGCCACAATTATAGATATTAGTACACGCGAAGAATCTGAAAAAAAATTACAAGAGAATGAATTACTGTTTCGTTCACTTGTTCAAAACATACCTGGATTTGCATTTACTTTCAAATTTCATGCCAGTGGTAAAGAAGAGTTTTTATATGCTAGCGAAAATGTCTTAGAAACCTATGGCATTGATGTGCTCACTTTGAAGGCGGATATAAGCAAATTAAGATCTTTATTTCATCCTGATGATCTACCTCATTTTAAAGCATCTATTGTCAAATCAGCCAAATCTCTTCAACCTTTTCATGCTGAATTTAGGGTTAATCATGCCAAAAAAGGGCTTATATGGCTTGAAACCCGTGCTATTCCTATGGCAGACAAAGACAACAGTGTTATATTTCATGGTATAACACTCGATATCACTGAACGTAAGCACGTTGAAAAAACACTTCTTCAAACAACCACACATCTTTCATCCTTATTCAATACTATTCCTGATTTGGTCTGGATGAAAGACACCAAAGGAAAATACCTTACATGTAATCCTATTTTTGAAAGTTTTTTTGGAGCCAAAGAAGCCGAGATCATCGGTAAAACAGATTATGATTTTGTTGATCAAAAACTGGCTGATTTCTTTTGTAAAAACGATTTAGAAGCTATTGCAAAAGGTGGTGTTAATACTAATGAAGAGCATATTACTTACAAAGAAAGTGGTAAACATGCAATCCTAGAAACCAGAAAAGCACCAGTTTATGATAAAAATGGTCAAATTATCGGTGTTCTTGGCATCGCCAAAGACATTACAGAGCAAAAACAGCTTCAAGACAAACTTCAACAAAATGAAATTAGACTAAGAGAGGCTCAACGCATCACTAAAATTGGTAGTTGGGAGCTTCGATTTCCTGAGTTAGCATTTTTTTTATCTGAGGAGTTATATGACCTTTTGGAAATTGACCGCAAAAAACATTTTCCTTCTTATGATCACTTTTTAAACATTATTCATCCAGATGATCGAAATCGCATGGATACACTCTTATATGAGTCAATTCAAAATAAAATGCCTTACGATACGATTCATCGACTTATGTTAAACGGTAAACTTACCTATGTCCATGAACACGCCGAAACATTATATGATGAAAATGGGCAACCGATACGAACTATTGGCACGCTACAAGATATTACAGAGCAAAAACTTACAGAAAAGCGAATTGAATTTTTAGCTCATCACGACTCCCTCACAGGACTAGCCAACCGTTCCTTGATAATAGATCGAATGAAACAAGCCATCGCACATGCCAAACAAAGCTGTACCAAAACAGCACTTTTATTTGTTGATATGGATAAATTTAAAAATATCAATGATACATTAGGCCATAATATGGGCGATATGATGATTCAAATTATCGCTATGCGGCTACAAGAAAACCTTCGTGATACGGATACTATCAGCCGACAAGGGGGGGATGAATTTCTTATTCTTCTCACCGATATCAAAGATGCTGATGATGTGTCTTTTGCCCTTGATAAACTCTTATTTGAACTTGCTCAACCTGTTCTCATTCAAGAACATACTTTAGCCTCTTCTGTTTCCGTCGGAATAGCACTTTATCCTGATGATGGAGAGCACTTTGAAACACTACTTCAAAAAGCTGATACGGCAATGTATAAAGCCAAAGAAGCAGGAGGTAATACATACTGCTTCTTTACCGAAACGATGAATACCGAAATCGTTGAACATTTCCAAGTTCAAAACGATCTCAAAAAAGCTATAAAAGAGAACGAATTTATTCTTCATTATCAACCTCAAGTAAATTTATCAAACAATAGTATCAGCGGAGTAGAAGCCTTGATTAG
Organism: Sulfurospirillaceae bacterium; assembly: GCA_028693565.1. Classification (GTDB taxonomy): domain Bacteria; phylum Campylobacterota; class Campylobacteria; order Campylobacterales; family Sulfurospirillaceae; genus Sulfurospirillum. The sequence continues at coordinate 15,052 of JAQUVE010000033.1, forward strand.
GTGGAATCATCCCGAAAATGGTTTGGTAGCACCAATGAAGTTTATCCCCATAGCAGAATCAAGCGGGCTCATAGTGCAAATCGGTGAATGGGTTATTCAAGAAGCTTGCAGGCAAGCTGCACATTGGCATAAAAGTGGAATCAAAATTAGTGTTGCAATCAACATCTCTGCCGCACAGTTCAAACGAGGCAATCTCGAAAGCATAATCAACAATGCCCTCACCTCATCAAAAATAGATCCAAAATATCTCGAACTTGAGCTGACTGAGTCGATTATGATGCACAACGTTGAAAGTACTCTCCACACAATACACAATCTTAAATCTTTGGGAATTCAACTCTCCATTGATGATTTTGGAACAGGGTATTCCAGTTTAGCATACCTCAAGCGTTTTGCTGTTGATAAACTCAAAATTGACCAATCTTTTGTACGTGATCTTATTCCAGATCAAGAAGATGCCATTATCGTCAAGACCATTATCCAAATGGCTAAAAGTCTCAATCTGAAAACAATTGCCGAAGGGGTTGAGAACCTTGAAGTACTTAACATCATCAAGTCTTACGGATGTGATGAAGTCCAAGGGTACCATTATGCCAAGCCGATGGAAGCAAAAGAATTCAAAAACTATTATGAACGCTATCATCAGCACTCTAAAATCAAACAAAGTGAATTAGTAGAATGAAATCCACTCAAAAATTCAATGATATTAAAGAATTTGCACTTGAATATATACAAGAAGCTGTTTATTTAATTGATAAAAACGCCCATTTTTTCTATGTCAATCAAGCAGCGTGTGCTCAACTAGGCTACACTAAAAAAGAATTGCTTTCCATGTGCGTGTCAGATGTTGATATTGATTTTCCACAAGAGCGCTGGGCTGAACATTGGGAAGAGCTTATGGAACGTAAAAATCTTCTTTTTGAATCAAGGCACAAAACAAAGAATGGTCTTATCATCCATGTTAAAATTAATGCAAATACGATTATTCACAATCATAAAACCTACAACTTGGCACTGATTCATGAAGAGGTAGAGCATCAACGCATCAAACAAAAATTACACTATCAGGAACAATACCAACGTACACTCCTTGATAACTTCCCCTTTTTTGCATGGATGAAAGATAAAAATGGTCGAATTTTAACCGCCAATAAACAATACGCTCAGATTGCTCAAATTGCTTCCGTAGAAGCATTAGAAGGCAAGACTGCTTTTGATTTTTTCCCCTATGATCTTGCTAAAAAATACGAGGAAGATGAACAAGATGTAATGCAAAGTAGTAAACCTAGCAGTAAGGAAGAGCTGTGTCAAAATGAACATGGAAATCTTATATGGCTACAAACATGGAAATCTCCTGTTATCATTGATGGCGAAGTTATAGGTACAGTAGGATGCGCCCGTGATATTACAGAGCAAAAAAGCCAAGAAGTGATTTTGCGTAAAAAGGAGCAAGAGTTTCGCTCCTTAGCTGAAAATGCACAAGACCCCATTTACCGTTATGATAAACAATGCAGACGTACGTATATCAACCCTGTAGTTAAAAGGTTAAGTGGAAAACCCCTAAAGAGTCTTTTAGGAAAAACCCCTAAAGAGAGCATGCTTGTAACCGAACAAGATGCTTCAAACGTTATGAAAAGCCTTCAAAAAGTTCTTCAAACAGGCAAAACAGATGAAGTCGAAGTTGGGTTTGAAACACTAGATGGGAGTATACACTACTACCAACACACTCATGTTCCTGAATTTGCACCTGATGGAGAGGTAGAAAGTGTACTTGCAATCGGTCGCAACATTACTGCTCAAAAAGCATTACAACAAGAGTTAAGTGCGCGTGAACATATGTTTAGAGCATTGGCTGAAAATTCTCCTAATATCATTATGCGTTACGATAAAGAGTGCCGACGTATCTACGCTAATCCTGCATTTGCTAAAGAGTCAGGTATTCCTTGCGAACTAGCTATGAGTGCCAAACCTGACACCCAATGGGATGTTTATCTAACTATGCATACAATAAGTGCCACAGAATATCAAAATCGCATCACACAGGTTATTCTCACAGGGGAACCTGATCATTTCACAGTAGAATGGAATCGTCATAATGATCGCCAACATATTACCCATGATCTACACCTTGTACCAGAGAAAGATATACATGGCAATACCATAGGAGTATTGGCTATTGGTTACAACGTCACGGCATTTAAAGAACAAGAGATACATTTACGTACCAAAGAGCTAGAATTTCGCACCCTTGCTGAAAACTCACCAGATGCTATTGTGCGTTATGACCAAAATCTTAAACGCATTTATGTTAACGCAGCATGGGAAAAAGCCAATAGTCTTTCCGCAGATAAAGTACTTGGTAAAAGCCCATCAGATAAAGCAGAACGCATTACCGATAACGTCAGTGAATTTGAAGCTATGCTACGACGTGTGTTAATGACAGGCAGAAGTGAAGAGTTTGAATTAGAATGGAAAAACAAAGATGGAAAACAATATTTTTTTAGCTTTCACTCCGTTGCCGAATACGATGGAGTAGGAAATATTATCTCCATTTTAACCATTTCACGTGATATTTCAACACACAAAGAGCTTCAAAACGCATTGTTATCTCAAGAGCGACTCTTTCGTGCCTTAGCGGAAAATTCGCCTGATTCGATTATACGTTACGATACTTCATGTCGTAAGATTTATGTCAATGCCATGGCGGCTAAAACGTTTGCTTGCACGACATCTGAACTACTTGGAGGAACACCCTCAGAAGCAGAATTGCTTTTAAATTACAAAGAGTTTGAGCGACAACTCCAAGAAGTCATTCGCACAAAAGAAGAGACAAAGATTGAGGTTTCAATGATAACACAATCGGGAGAAAAAAGATGGGGAGATGTGCGCATTATTCCAGAATTTAATGATAATGAAGAGCTTATCAGCATCTTAGCGGTTGGACGCGATGTTACCGAACGCAAAAAATTAGAAATCAATCTTAATGCCACGTTATCTCAATTTGAACAATTTATTAATAACATTACAGAAATGGCATGGATCAAAGATAAAGAGAGCCATTATATCATCGTCAACCAGGTGCTTGCCAATCGATTTGGAATGAAAGCTAAAGATATGATTGGTAAACATGACTCTGATTTTTTCAATGAAGAAATTTCAAGAGAGCATATTGAAGCAGACTTAAAAGTCATGCGAGAGGGGATTACATTAAAAATTGAAGAGGCTATTGAATCACTATCGGGTCAAGAGTTATGGATTGAGAGCATTAAAAACCCTTTCAGAGATAGCAATGGTGAAATTATTGGGACTATTGGAACGGCACGCAATATTACTGAGCGTAAACTTACTGAGCAAAAGATGGCATTTATGGCACAACATGATGCACTCACAGAGCTTCCTAATAGAATTTTGGCAAAAGATAGAACCAAACAAGCCATTGCCCATGCCAAACGTCATGGTACTAAAGTGGCTCTACTGTTTATTGATTTGGATAAATTTAAAGATATTAATGACTCTTTGGGGCATGTGGCGGGTGATTCACTTTTAAAATTGATTGCATCGCGTTTGCGACTTTGCCTTCGCGAAACCGATACATTAAGCAGACAAGGTGGCGATGAATTTTTAATCATTTTACCTGATATTAACGAACCAAGTGATATAAGCATCATCATCGAGAAAATTTTTAAGGCATTGGAACAACCTTTTACACTTGAAAATCATACATTGTTTGTATCAGTTTCTATTGGTGTTGCCATCTACCCTGATGATGGGATGACTTTTAATAAACTTTACCAACAAGCAGATATTGCAATGTATCAAGCGAAGAACTTAGGCCGTAATACCTACGCTTTTCACTCTTCAAACTTAAGCTCAACGATGATTGAACAGCTTAAACTACAAAATGATCTTAGAATAGCAATAAAAAATAATGAATTAATACTTTATTATCAACCACAAATTGATTTAAGTACACATCAAATCATTGGTGTTGAAGCCCTACTTAGATGGATTCATCCTAAGCAAGGCATCATTTCTCCTATACAATTTATTCCCCTTGCAGAATCAAGTGGTCTTATTGTTGAGATTGGTGAATGGGTGCTTATTGAAGCATGCAAACAAGCAGCTTTATGGCATCAAAAAGGCATTTGTATGAATGTCGCGGTCAATATCTCTGCCATCCAATTTAAGCGTGGGAACATAGAATCAGTTGTCAAAAAAGCGCTGGAGTTCTCAAACATTAATCCCTGCTTTTTGGAATTAGAACTTACCGAATCCATTTTGATTCATAACACACAAGAGGTGCTTCAAACCGTTCAAAATCTCAAAGCATTGGGCATTCAACTCTCTATTGATGATTTTGGAACAGGATATTCGAGTCTAACGTATCTCAAACGTTTTAAGGTCGATAAGCTCAAAATTGATCAATCATTTATCAAAAATATTCTTCAAGACCAAGAAGATGCCGTTATTGTGCAAACCATTATCCAAATGGCAAAAAATCTCAATCTTAAAACAATCGCTGAAGGTGTTGAGAATGAAGCTGTTTTAAATGCCGTGCAAAATTATGGATGCGACGAAGTACAAGGTTATCACTTTGCCAGCCCCATGCCAGCACCTCTGCTAGAGACACACGATCTTTGGCATAAGAGTCTCTCGGTATAAAAAGAGGAGCTTTACTGTTCCTTTTTGATCTAACTGCTTTTTTCTCCAGATGTTTCAACCATCGCGTTAAGGCTACGTTTGAGTTTTTGAATCATTTTGTTAACATGAATCAAATTTTCAGCCGATTGGATAGCGATATCTTCGGTAGCATTGACATGTTTATCGAACTGTTTTTTTTCATTTTCATCAATACTTATATCCGAAATTGCATCTTCCATCTCTTCAGCAATTTGTTGCATCTGAGCAATAGCATTTTCTGCTTTTTTCAACGCATCTTCAGAATCTTTCATCGCATAGTTCACTTTGTTGACAAACTGTGAGATATGCGTAGAGGCCTCTTTGAGCTCATCTTCGCTATCTTCATGTAAATGCACACCACTTCCTATACTAGAAATATCACCATTTGCAAGCTCTTTGGCTTTTTGAACAAAACTTTCTAAATGCTCGATGACCTCTTTGGTCATCACAAACGCGTACACAATAATGACAAAACCTATGAGAAGCGCTAGGTATTGAAATTTTAAAAAAAGTTCATTTTTATACTCACTATGATCCGTATAAAGCCAAACAGCATCATCCATCGCATTGAGTAGCTGAATATTTTTTTCATAAATATATGTTAAATGCTTATTGATCTTAGCTTCCTTACTCAACATCTTTTCCAAAAAGATAGAATAATCTTCCCAATACGTATTTGTCTCTTTAACGATAGCATAAACTTCAGGAGAATTTTTAACCGCAGGGTCTTCTAAAAAGCTTTTAATCGTTTTGTCGTACAAGGTTTTAGCGTCACGATAAATCAGTAAATCTTGTGCATTATTAAGGCGTAAATAACGGTTTACATAAAGTCCCATACGCTGCGAAAGCATACGCTGGCGACCTGAAAGGTCAATGTGAACATTACTGAGATTGGCTCTGACCATATTTTGAACAACAGCGTCAGAGAGAAAAAGTAGTTTTTCGATACGTCCTGTTAGAACTTCAATATCAGGGCGCACAGCTTCAATACCCATCTCAAGCCCTTCAACTTCATCTTTAAACGGTTTCCAATACTCCATAACCTCTTCAAGTTTAGCTTGAATCATCTCGTTTTGTGGAGCATAAATACCTTTGGCATCATTGCCATAGAGCAAGTCATTAAGACTATTTTCAAACAAACTAACCGCGCTACGAAGCTCACGAAAATCGTAACTATGGCGATACACTATCGAAAATACTTCCTTACTCATCTTTTGAGAAAGCATACGTTCTTTGCCTGCAATATTGATAATATACGAGTCCTTTTTACTCATCTGATTCATCATTACCGTTAAAACAATAATACAAATAATCACAAAAGAGAGAAGTCCTCCAGCTAATTTCATCTTAGCACTAATGGCAGTAGGTTTCATAAAATGCCTCTATTCATAAATATCTTTTAATTCTTGAATGTTTAAAATTATAATATTATTTTTCTCAATCTCTATAGTACCATTACGGGTCAACTTATTCAAAATACGTGAGAGTGTTTCGGGTTGAATATGCAACATATAAGCGATTTCATGTTTTTTGAGTTTATTGAACGTTTGTAAATCATTGACCAACATGTGAGCTACTTTTGCAGTCCCATCAAACACCACATCTCGACTGATAATGCACTGCATCTGCTGTATCATCGAAAAGGACTCTTCTAGTATCTTACCCATCAATTGATGATTATTGTAAATCATTTGACGAAAAGGTACACTTTGAATGATGAGAATTTGACTCTCTTCTAAAAACTCGGCGTTTGCATAACAACTCACAAAAAATTTATCGGTGAGCTTGGAGACATTATAGATGAGTGAATGAGAGTAGAGTTTATATAAAAAGATTTCATTATCAAAACGGTCTACTTTGTAAAATTTTACAGCACCTTGTATGATGTAATAAATAGAGTCTTTATTATCTTTTTCGTAAAAAAGTACATCCCCTTCTTGATAATTTTTTACCGTACAAAAAGAGGTAATCGTATCGATATCATGAGGTGCCAAGGAGTCAAACAAAGGCAAGCTAGCGACTATCTCACGACTATCTCCATTGAGCATTATAAACCTCTTTTATTTCATTAAGTTCTGAGTGATTATAATACATTTTGCCTATTTTTGAAAGGTCGCATCTTCAACGATAATTTTATAGATATAACCTGAACCAAAATTTTTATCCACGCTCACAACACCAATAGCGGTTACAATATCACCCACTTTGACATTAGCGTCTTTTGACGTAAACACGATACGCCCTACTTCATTTTCAATCCCCGTGCCATCTTGGATATGAATCCAATTTCGTCCAATGATATTTTGTGAAAACTTAACCACTTTACCACGAATTTTAATCGTTTTTCCCGCCAATTTCACTCTATCATTTAAAGCCTCAGCAATACTCACAGTATCTTTTTGCTGATACGGCGAGTGCTTAACAAGCTCTGTGATAAGCGCTAAATTAGCACTGGTGGAAGCTTTAGTTCGGTACTGTAAATTAGAGGCAAAGACGATTTCGTCAAACGTTTTATGGAGACTTTTGCTCTCAAAATTTTTAACACGCATCTCTTCAGTAAAACGCACTTCCATGCCTTTTTCTATCAAAACCCCTTCAACAGCAATCCAATATTTTTTCTTGGCATCTTCGATGTGAAGGTAAGTATACCCTCCACCTTGAAGCGTATCAACCACAACGCCCTCGTAAATATCGCCTGCCACAAATCGGCTCATCAACAAAAGCGCTACCACTAAAAATTTAATTTTCTTCATTGTTTTCCTTTAGATTTCTATTGTTAAACAATAAACTTATGAGCACTGCAACAA
>JAQUVE010000164.1 GCA_028693565.1 Sulfurospirillaceae bacterium
GGTCTACCACTGCGTGCAATATAAAAAGCTTCTTTTAAAATGCGAGGCAAATCTTTAACATCTTTAACTAAGTAATTATGCTTCACACATGGTCGACTAATACCCACTGCATCTATCTCTTGAAAAGCATCAGTACCAATCATACTAATAGGAACTTGTCCACTAATCACAACCATGGGAATCGAATCCATATAGGCAGTTGCAAGACCTGTAACAGCGTTAGTAAAACCAGGGCCACTGGTAACAAAAGCTACACCTACATCTCCACTAGCTCTTGCATAACCATCGGCAGCATGAATGGCCGCTTGTTCGTGTCGTGTAAGAATATGTTTAAAATAACTTTGCTTATAAACTTCGTCATAAACATTCATGATAGCACCACCAGGATAGCCAAAGACGACGCTGACATTCTCCTTACGTAGTGCTTCTATGACCATTTGGGAACCGCTTAACTCCATGACCTCTCCTTTCCTATTTTTGATACGTTGTTTTGGCTTTACCTAAAACACGTTTGCTGAATATTTTATGACGCCAATAACGACAAAATGTATTGTTGGCGTTTTGACAAAACTTGATTTTACTTAATGAAGTGATACTACTTCGTAAAAAAAGTGGGTTATTATAGCAAATTAATATTAAATAACCTTCAAACGCCACTATGTGTAGAATGGTTACAGTGAAATAGCGCTACCCCTTCTCGTAAACCATCATCCATAACCACACATGTTTCAAATCCTAGTTTACGCATGAGGGCTTGGACTATCAAAATGCCAACTCTAACAAGATCTTTTCGATTGGTGCCTGTATAACGTTCAGCTTCTTCAACTTCCATGAGTGTCAATTGTTGATAGGCAAGTTCAAAATCATTGATATGCATTATGGTGCCATTAACCTTTTGATGGTCATAATGAGCATAATCTAAGCCTTGTAAAAAAGCAGATACGGTTGTTGGTGTGCCAGCAGTTGTAACTAATTGTAAGTATTTTTGAGGAATATTGTTATGGCTTACAATAAAATCATTAATACTTTCAAGAATCTCTGTTACTTTTTCACTTGTATTTTCAGGGTATTGTTCAGCAATTGTGACAATTCCAAAAGGAAAACTTTGACTTATTTTTTTTCCTTGAAAAGAAAATGTAATTTCAGTGGAGCCTCCACCTAAATCAAATAAGACATAGGTATCACTGATAAGCTTTTCACGTGCAAGAGCTGTTTCAATGGCCAATGATGTGAGATATGCTTCCATTTCTCCAGTAATAATTTCAAACTTTAGGCCAAAGAGGCGTTCAATTTTACCGATAATTTCATGTGCATTTTGCGCTTTACGCATCGCTTGTGTTGTAACACAAAAGCATTGGTGAGATTTAAAATCAAAGAGTGATGAAGCCTCCATAAGCGCATCAAAAATCGCTTTTTGAGAGCTTTGAGATATGAGATTAGTTTTATGTAAATCTTTAGCCGTACGAACAATTTTTTCATAAGCTTGAATACGTTTTTGTGTTGTGCAATCAAACTCTAAGATACGTAATGTATTGGAGCCTAAATCAAAAGTAAGCATATACGGTTAGTGTGTCCTAAAAAATTTACTAAAAAAACGAATAATGAAACGAATAATGCCAATAATAAGATAGACTAAAAACGAATAAAGTAGTGGATGGAATGGCATTTTATCGTGACTTAAATGCTCTAAATGTGACATTGGATGTACTATCCATTGATTTAAGTGTATACCAAGTGAGAGAAGAAAAAATATGATAATAAAAATAAAAAACTCTTTTTTTAGCATTAAAATCCCTTATTAGTGTCTTCATAAAAAAGAAATAATCTTACTTTCTCACAACTTAAATCTAGATATGAAAAGGAGATCATAGAATAATTGTTAGCCCAATTATGAATTAGTCCTAAAATTATTACCTATAATATTACTACACAAGGAAATATTTATGCTTCTAGAAGTAGAATGGTCTGATATTCAAAAGAAGGATAGGTAAATGAAATCAGACAAAATCATTGAAGAGGTACTCAGTGAAATTGAAAAACACGAAGGGAAAATGAGTCGCCGTGATGCGATGAAATTTCTTGCTGCATCACCGATTGCAGCTAGTGTTTTGGCTAGTTCCATAAGTACAACAGACGCCCAAGCATCGTCAAATGTAACGGGTAAAATTGTCATAGTTGGCGGTGGACTTGCGGGCGTATCCACAGCGGCAAAACTATGTAATAGCTTATCAAATCCTAATGTTACCATCATAGAGCCAAACCCAAATTCTATCTCATATCAGCCGGGGCAGACACTTATTGGTGGTGGCGTGTGGCAAAAAAGTGACATTGAGTATAAAATCGAAGATCACTTGCCAAAAGAAGTCAAATGGATCAAAGACTCGGTTGTGAGTTTTGATCCAGAAAATAATAAAGTCAAACTTTCTAAAGGCGAAGAAATTACGTATGATTATCTCGTTGTTGCAACAGGGTTGATGTTAAATTATGGTGCTATCAAGGGGTTAGAAGGCGAAATTACTTCATCAGGTGATAATGCTGTTGTTAGACAAAAAGTGGGTAAAAATGGTGTTTATTCTATCTACTTTGCAGATGGCGCTGTTGATACGTACAAAGGTATTCAAGAATTGATTGAAAAAGCAAAAGTTCATAATGGTCCTGAAAAATTACAAGCCTATTTTACAGACCCTAATACGCCTATTAAATGTGGTGGTGCCCCTAAAAAAATTATGTATCTAACCCATGATCGATTAGTTAAAGCAGGAGTTAGAGACAAAGTTGATTTGATTTTCTGTCCAAGTGGTAGTAAGATGTTTGGTGTTCCTGAATACCATGAAGCGATTTTGGCACAATTCAAAGCAAGAGGCTTTAAGTGGGAATATAAAACAAATTTAGTGGCTATTGATACTGAAAAGAAAATAGCAACGTTTCAAAAGAACTGGCTTGAAAAAGGTGAATATGATGAAGATTTAAAAGAGTATACAATGGTTCCGATGTTTAAAGATGTCGAACGAAAATATGATTTTATCCATATTACACCACCGCAAAAAGCTTCTGATATTGTTGGTAAATCACCTATTGGCTCAAGTAAAGGCTGGGTTCCAGTTGTACAAGAGACGCTCCAGCATGTAAAATATAAGAATGTTTTTAGCTTAGGGGATATTGCGGCACTCCCGATGGGGAAAACAGGAGGTAGCATACGTAAGCAATATGGTGTTTTAGCAGACAATTTGATTGCTGTTATGGAGAAAAAAGAGAAATTACCTTCAGCTTACCACGGTTATACTGTTTGCCCTCTTATTACCAGTATTGGAACTGTTATGTTGGCTGAATTTGATTGGACAAGCAAACCTACCCCATCCTTTCCTCTTGATCCTACGCAAGAGCGTTGGATATGGTGGTTATTAAAGGTATATGCACTCAAACCGATGACCATTTATGGTATGCTTGCTGGTCGAGCTTAATCTATTTTCAACATAAGAGAAAGGAAAAATAATGAAAAAAGTAATATTAATTGTATCTTCCATTTTTGCCCTTATGGCATTAAGCGGTTGTGGTGATTCACCTAAGAGTAAAACCGTAACCTATAAGTACACACCAGCAGAGGTTTATAAAGAGACCTGTGCTCACTGTCATGGCGATAAAGGCGAAGGAAAAGTAGAGAAAAAAGCACCTGCTATTAATAAAAAAATTGTTCAAGAATTGGAAATGGATTTGTTTGATATCAAAAAAGGTGGGCTTGGACAATCGACAGCGACTGAACATGAAGTTATGGAGCATAATATGCAAAAGCTTACTGACAAAGGCTATGATTACGATATTAATGCTATGGCTAATTATATTTTCAATGCTTTTAATATAAATAAATAATAATTTATGTATTATGTTTATTGATGGTACTAACCATCAATAAACATTACGAAAGATTTTAATGAATAGACAAGTTGGAAAAGTTTTTGTTTGGCCTTTATGCACGCGTATTATTCATTGGATTATTGCTACTTCTTTTCTAGCCTCGTTTTCAACAGCATTTTTCCATGACAAATTTATTTACCATGTTGCTTTTGGGTATATTTTTGGTATTGTTCTCACTTTTCGTATTATTTGGGGATTTGTTGGTCCACAATATGCTACCTTCAATACTTTTATGCTCCAATTTGCAAGTTTAAAATACTATTTTCAAGAAAAGATAGAAAATCGTTGGCGCAAAATTCATCCAGGCCATAATCCTGCATCCAGTTGGTTTACCCTTATTGTACTATCGCTTGGTTATCTGATTGTGTTTAGTGGTATAGTATTGTACGGTGTACAAGAAGGAAGTGGTCCTGTACGTTTTTTGAATCCTCATTATTATCATTTTTCAAATCTTTTCTTATTGCTACACCAATATACTTCATACATTCTTTTTTTATGGGCTATCATTCATATCGCTGGTGTACTTATTGAGCAGTTTTATCACCAAACCAATATGGTATTTGCAATGGTAACAGGTTACAAGAAATGTGATGGTATCGATACTAAGATATCACGTATTCGAAATACTTTTGCTTATGGTGCTATTGTTTTGGTCATTTATAGTTTTTACTTTATTTTATCGCAACCCGAAAATTGTTTAACACGTAATCGCTTCGAGCCGATAGATTTTGAAAAAGAAAACTATGCATATTATGAAAAATGTGGA
>JAQUVE010000034.1 GCA_028693565.1 Sulfurospirillaceae bacterium
CTACCCTCTTCGGTAACTTCAAAAGGAAAATGACGAGCTCGAAGTTTTGGATGCCCTTGGGTAGAGGTGAAAAGATCAGGGCCTCCTAACATTTGCACAAAAAAATCTTCAATTTTTTGCGTAGCGATTTTAAAAGCTGCTTCTTCCTTTGGGTACAGGTGAGCTAATTTGCTATTGCGAATAAGCTCATGGTGTATCTTAACGAGATGACGTATAGCCTCTTCACCAAGCGCCAAAAAGGTTTTATTGGAGGGGAAAAAGACTTCAGGATAAATAACATCAATTTTTGGATGAGCTCGCCTAGGATTCTCATCAGCCATGGGGAAAGGTGCATTTGTGTCGCATTCACTAAAGAGTTGAACTTTGAGTCCATCAATCATAACAGGCATACTATTTTCCTTTTCTGTAACAATTTTAGAAACATAAAATCATTATATAAATTAAAATATAATGATAACAGAAAAAAAATATAAGTACAAGCGAATAAAATGCTTTGATTGTTTAAAAAATAACGTATATATTTTAAAAAAAGGTCATAATTTAATCAAAATAGGTTATTTTCCTGTTATATAGCCTTTAAAGTAGCTATTTAATACATTATTATTTTATAATATAACGATATAATTCCAGTTTTAATCATTTTAAAAAATGTTTTAAGGAGTGTCATGCGGCATACAAAAAAAATAATGGTTGTTTTGGTGATACTATTAGTGTGTTGTGTCCAAGTCTCTATTTTTTTAGGACAATTTTCCATTAGTTTTGATCAATACCACAATTTTTTATTGGCTTTGTGGGCTCAACCATCCTCATTATCACCTGAGACTTTTACCTCTATCTATAATGTTATTTTTGAGATTCGATTGCCACGTATTATTGCGGCAGTGATGATAGGCTCATCCTTGGCCATTGCGGGTAGTACTTTTCAAGCCATGTTTATCAATCCTCTTGTCTCTCCAGGAATTTTAGGGGTACTAGCAGGTGCTTCATTTGGTGCGGCTTTGGGTATGGTATTAAATGAAACATGGTTTGGCATCCAGTGTTTGGCTTTTTTGTTTGGATTTGGAGCGGTTGCTTTGGCCATTGGTATTGCCTATATATATCATGGAAGTAAAAATAGGATTGTTTTGGTTTTGGGTGGCGTGATTAGTAGTGCCCTTTTCACCTCACTGTTATCGGTACTAAAATATACAGCAGACCCACAATCAACACTTCCTGCAATCGTCTATTGGCTTATGGGAAGTTTAGCGTTAAGCTCAAAAGAGAGCATCTATGCACTTCTTTTCCCAATGCTCTTGAGTATGGCGATGCTGGTAGGGCTTTCAAAATACCTCAATGTGCTCAGCCTTGGTGATGAGGCAGCTAAAGCGTTAGGGATTAATGTGCTATTGCTCAAAAGTTTAACCATCTTTTTTGCAACCTTAATCAGCGCACTTTGTGTAGTCCTTGCAGGGGTTATTGGTTGGGTAGGATTGATTATACCTCATATCACGCGACTTATTTTTGGTGCGGATAATCAAATCGTCTTACCTGCAAGTGCGCTGATAGGGGCTATCTTTTTAGTCATTGCTGATAATGCATCACGTCTTTGGATGAGCTATGAAATTCCGATTGGTATTTTGACCTCTTTGGTAGGCATTCCTATCTTTATTATTGTGCTCAGAAGTGCAAAAGAGGCGATATGGTAGCTCACAAACTTTTTGATATACGGCAAAAACTTAAAGTTAAACCCCTAAGATAACATTGGATGCTTTGAAAAACGCATAGGCTTCTTTATTGATTTTAAGATTTAATGGTTCAAAAATTTCATTAGCAATTGTTGCGGTAATGGTGCTTTTACTCTCAAGTTCCAAAGTCACTTCTGTATTGGAGGTGTCGCTTAATATCTGAATGACTTTACCTTTTAAAAGGTTTTCACATGCGAGAGCTGGTTTGTTTTTTGAAATCAATACGGAGCTGGCTTTAATGATTGCAATGATATTGTCACCAAGGCTTAATCCTAAATCACTAAAGCTACTTTTTGTAATGGTTGAAAAGAGTTTATCGGAGTCTTTAATGGTCATCTCAATAAGAACATTGACCCTATCTTCTTTGATATCCGTGATTGTGCCACTGAGTTGGTTGCGTGCGCTTAGTTTTAAAGAGAGCCGATTTAAAGAGCTCACAATCGTACTAAGATCGTCGCTGTTGGCAAAGAGATCCAAAAATTGTTGATGTTTATGCTCTAATGTATGAAAGGCTTCAATGACTTCAAGACCTTTAGCGGTCAAAGAAGTTCCACCACCACCTTTGCCGCCACTGACTTTTTCAACTAATGGGGTTTCAGCTAGATTATTCATCGCATCAACAGAATCCCATGCCGCCTTGTAGCTCATTTTCATCGCTTTGGCTGCTGCGTGGATAGAACCATATTGGCGTATATTTTCTAAGAGTTCAATACGCCCTTTACCCAAATAATTTTTGTCACTTTTTTTCATCCAAAGTCGTGCTTCTAACATCATTCCACCTAGTAATTATATGGTTTATCTGCGAATAAGTATAGCACAAAAGTATCGTGAAGCTCACTTCATGAAGAGACTTTTGTGCAGTTGATGCCTATTTTTTACGCATTAAATTTGAGCTATTGCTTCAATAAATGTGTATAATTTCGTTGTATTCATATATATATTACGATATAATGTCGTGTTTTGTGTTGTCAAGGCTTCTTTTCGCTCAACCGTTATATATACATAGTAAATATCGGTTGAGCTCAAGAAGTTTGAATGTTTTAGGGAGAAAAAGATGTTAAGTGAAAAACTATTATCTTTTGCATTATTAGGAATTGATCCTGTTCTTTGGGTATTAGTTGCGATGAGTGTCATCGCTGTTGGCGTCATGATAGAACGTGCATTGGTTTTTGGACAGATTAAAAAAAATTATCAAACGCAAGATTATTATACGTTGCGTTTAGCCCTTGAAGCACGTCTTGGCATCTTAGCAACATTTGGCAATAATGCACCTTTTATTGGATTGTTTGGAACGGTTTTAGGCATCATACAAGCTTTTCATACGATAGGTGCGAGCAATACTTTTGATGTACAACCTATTATGCAAGGCATCTCCGAAGCACTTATCGCTACAGCAACAGGCTTATTTGTTGCCATTCCATGTGTAATCGCTTATAACTATTTTATGAGACGCGTAAAAGTGATATTGACACAAAAAGAGGCACTGATCCATGAGGCGTGAACACACCTATGAGCCTGAAATCGCAGATATCAATATGACCCCTTTTGTTGATATTGTATTAGTGATTTTGGTGACTTTCATGGTAACAGCCACCTTCGTATCACAAGGAAAAATACCACTCAATCTTCCTGAAGCTTCAACGCAAGAAAAGATTCAAGACAAACAAAAACCTATCATTCTTTCACTGACAGAATCGGGTGAAATTTACTATGATGATGTTGCTATTGCGATAGACTCTTTAGATGAAAAAATTGCACAAATCAATCAACCAGACCCTCAGATTGTTATTCGCAGTGATGCTAAAACACCTTTTGAATATGTGGTTAAAGTGATTGATGTGTGTAAAAAATACCACATAAGCACCTTTGCGATTCAAACGACGAAGGCTACTTCATGAAGATATTGCTTCAAACATTAAATGTTAAGGATTAACAAATGTGTCACGGTCACCATTTTTTACATCAGTCAAACCCAAAACCAAAAAGCTCACAACTCAAGTGGAGTAGGGCAGATGCTAAGGCAAAATTGCCTTCCATCATACGTCCATCCTCTCATTTTTTAGAGAAAATTGGTGCTGATACGATTGCTAAGATCGTTTTACATCACCATAGATTGTTACAAAAAAGTAGCATTGCCCATCTGTATCCTACCGATGAAGTACATTTTTTGGAAGGTGTTACCAAAGCAAGCCAGTTTCTCATTGAAGCGCTTGGTGGAGGAGAGGTCTATACGTCTGTTCATGGAGCCCCTTGCATGTGCCGTACCCATGCTCCTTTTAGTATAGACGATCATGCCAGAGAGGTTTGGCTTATGAACTATAAACAAACTTTACATGACCTTTGCTTTCCAAAAGAGTTGATTGAGGAGTTTTGGAATTGGATAGAACCATTTTCACTTCGCATGGTCAACCACAAAAGTGCAACAACACACCTTAAACATTTTTCTTATGAGGCGATGAAAGCGGAGTTTGGAATCGCATGAAGTGGGGATTGTTTTGCCTCTTTGAGCGCTTTAATACACATGCAAAAGATGCGATTGAAAATCAGTTAAAACTCATTGAGCTTGCGGATGCGATGCGATTTGATGAAGTATGGGTGGGTGAACACCATTTTAATGATTTTAGTATTTGCCCCACACCGACGTTACTGCTTGCACACGCTCTTTCTAAAACAAAAAATGTAAGGTTAGGGTGTGCGGGGTTTTTAGCGCCTTTTTACGATGCGATTCGCTTAGCTGAAGAGGTAGCTGTTCTTGATATTTTAAGTCATGGAAGGATGAATCTAGGCTTTGCAAAAGGAGCATTTGCACCTGATTCGAAACATTTTAATGTGACCGTTGAACAGCTAAGGCCGATGATGTTTGAATGTGCGGATGCTATCACACAACTTTTACATACAAAGGATAGACCCGTTAGTTTTGAAGGTCAATTTATTCACTTTTCAGAAGTGGATATTGAGCCAAAAGCTTTGCAAGAGAAGATCCCAACGTACATCGCAACTTTTTCATCCGATGAAACGATTGATTTTGCAGCACAACGTGGATTTGGATTGATGCTCTCACAAGGGGTGAGTTTGGAAGAGTGCGAACGGGTTAGCGATAGGTATGAAAGTGTTGCTGGATTTAAACCTCAAATCATCTTATTGCGTACCTTTTATGTGGCTCAAAGTAATGAGATAGCCTATGCTAAGGCTCGCCCAGCCATTGATCATTTTGCTAAGTCGATGCGGGCTGCTTCATCGTTTAACAAGTCGCCCCATTTTGATAAGCATAAGTATAAAAAATTAATTGCTGAACGTGATCACTTTTTTGATGGGCAGAAGTTTTTTGAGTGTGGCATCATTGGGGATGCTAAAGCATGCATTGAAAAAATTATGGAGATTGAAACGAGGCTTAGTAATGTCAGTATAACGCTTAAGCCTTTGGGCGTTGATTTGTTTGAAAATATAGCATTATTGAGGCTTTTCAATGAAACAGTACGCCCTTATTGCAAAACGACAAAGGAACTAAAATGCAAAAAATAAGTTTCATATTATTCTATACTTTTCTTGCGTTGAGCCTTAATGCTCGTGAAATCATTGATATGAATGGCAAAAAAGTTCAGATTCCAGAGACAATTACAAGAGTCTTTGGCTCATCCCCACCATCAACTTATATGATCTATTCGATTGATCCATCGTTAATTGTCGGATTGAATTTTAATCATGCACGGGGTAATAATGAATCTTCCAATCTATTAGACCCTAAGTTTATGGCACTTCCTATTGTAGGGGGGCTTCAAGGTGGTGGTAATAATATGAGTCGAGAAACGCTACTCTCTTTACACCCTGATGTTGTTTTTTCATGGAATACGGATGCTTCAAGTGGACTAGCAGCTTATCTTTTTGAGAGTAGCCACATCCCTACGGTTGATGTTGAGCTTCAAAGTCTTGAGAGCTTACCAAAAGCATACCACTTTTTGGGCGAGGTTTTGGGGAGGCAAGAGCGTGCTAATATACTTGGAAACACTGCAACACAGATGCTTCAAAAAACTAAAGAGGTTGAAAAAACTTTTGCAAATCAACGTCCAGTAGTCTATTATGCTGAGGGTATTGATGGACTTTCTACGGAGTGTGAACAGTCCTTTCATTATGAAGCGATCAAATACGCAGGAGGAATTAATCCTCATTTATGCACCACTGAAAATATGAAAGGTCTTGAAAAAGTTTCATTAGAGCAAGTGATTCTTTACAATCCAGATATTATCATTGCTCAAGAAAAAGAGTTTGTTCAGAAGGTAAAAACTGATTTAAGATGGCGCTCTATCAAGGCGATTCAAAATAACGCTGTTTTTTTAGTTCCTAAGATACCTTTTAATTGGATAGACCGACCACCATCGTTTATGAGGCTTTTGGGGCTGAGATGGATTACTCATGTGCTCTATAATACACCTGACACAGAGCATTTTAAGCAAGAGATACAAGCATTTTACAAACTGTACTTAAATATTGATCTTACTCAAAAGCAAATCAATACGATAATAGGGAAAAATAGTATTTAGTATTATATAAATCTTAATACAACGGTACACCTATTGCATATCGTGGTATATAAAAATATATAGTAAGGAAGAGTTATGTTTTGCAAGTTTATATTTTTGTTTCTAGGAGTGATGATGTCACATACGCTTTTTGCGCAAACAATAGTTGATATGAAAGGACGTGAAGTGACACTCCCTGATACCATTCAAAAGGTTTTTGCAACGTCACCTTATGGCAGTTATATCTTATACGCCATAGACCCTTCTTTGTTATCAGGCTGGGTAATACGTGTCGCTGAAAAAAATAAACCTTTTTTAGATAAACGCACATGGGATTTACCCGTTGTGGGCTCTATGAGTGGTCAAGGACAAACGTCAAATATTGAAAATGTCTTTGTCTCTAAGCCTGATTTTTTACTGATGTGGTCAACATCAACAATCAGTCCTATTGGCAACCTCAATCAAAAACTTGAGCAGTTTCATCTACCCTATGTTTATGCCATTGCAGAGTCCATGGAAGATTATCCCAAAGTTTTTACGTTTTTAGGCAAGGTTTTGCACCAAGAATCACGAGCGACACAGCTTTCACAAAGAACGCAAACCATTCTGGATGATGTGAAAAAAGCAGTGAGTCTTGTGCCACCAGAAAAACGACCTAAAGTCTATTATGCGGAAGGACCCGATGGGCTTTCAACGGAATGTGATGATTCAATTCATGTTGAGGTGCTAAAGATTTTGGGTGATGTCAATGTTCATCGCTGCCATACTTCCAACCATAAAGGGTTTGAAAAAATGACGATGGAGCAAGTGTTGGTTTATAATCCTGATGTGATTATTACCCAAGAAGAAGCATTGATTGATACGCTTAAAGAAAATGCGTCATGGAAAAACATCACAGCTGTACAAAAAAATCAAGTCTATTTAATTCCTACTTTGCCATTTAATTGGTTTGATAGGCCACCTTCATTTATGCGTTTTTTAGGTCTACAATGGTTGGCAAATCTTTTATATCCTCAAGAGTACCCTATTGATATTCGTCACGAAACAGAAGATTTTTATGCACTTTTTATGGGTGTTTCTCTTGATTCGCATCAGTTAAATTTAATTTTATCGCCAAAGTCTTTGGCACCAAAGGAGTAATGTATGCCTTCATCAAAACGTAAGGTAAGTATGCTGAGTTTAGCTGTAATCACTTTGATATTTCCGTTATCACTGATTGGTTCGGATACTGTTTATGAACTTGATCCTATTAGCACGACAAGTAGTGGCGTGGGTTCATTTGTTGTACGAGAGGATTTAAATCCTCAAAGCATTCTTAACCCCAATAAGGTCGAGAATAGTGCTCAAACGGGCATTGAGATTATTACACAAGAAGATATTAAAAATAGTGAACCTAAAAATATCTTTGATTTGCTCGCTAAAGCAACGGGTGTAGACGTAACGTATCAAGGTCGTAAAAGTCCTTATTTTGTAAACGTTCGTGGAGGTGGTTCCTTAACATATATTATAGATGGAGCGATTTTGCCCTCAACGGCCAATAAGATACTCTACAAACTTCCCATGAGCGTGATAGAAGAGATTCAAATCGTACGGGGTGCTTCCTCACTTACACTAGGGCCTTCCATCAATATTGGCTCTTCCAATTCTGGTTCAGGTCTTAATGTTGGTTATATCATCATTAAAACAAAACAGCCTGAAAAAACAGAGGCGTCTATCTCTGGAACACTTGAAAAATCTGAAAGCCAACCTTACACCAATAAAGAAAATATCTATTTAGGTACAAGGATTAAGAGTGATGATGCTAGCTTCTTTGTAGGTGGGTTAGTAGCAGGGCTTAATCAGCCAAGTAATAATAATTGGTTTGATGGACAAACTGCTGAATCAAAAATGGCTAACGCAGGCTTTAGCTATGAAAATCTAAGTGGCAAGTTGCTTGTGTATCAAGATACGGGACGATTTGAGATGCAAAGAGGTGTGACTGTTTTAGGCGCTTTGGACAATGCAAAATGGTACTATGATCCCATTACAACAAAAATTGTCAGTGGTGATATGACACTGAAATGGAATGAAAATCACGCGACATTAGCTTCACTTTTTACCACACGTTATGAGCATACTGAATACAGTAATGAATCATTTGTTACGAGTGCAACGGGTGTTGCCAAGCCATATTGGGAAAAAACAGACGGTATGAGTTTGCGCCATAATATGCATTATGGTGATACAACGGTGATGCTTGGTGTTCAATCAACCGACAATTCAGGATTTGGTGCCAATAATAGTGCTTCATATAATCGTTTTGATGTGAATGTACTAGGGTGGTCAGGCTCAGTTGAGCAACAATTATTTGATGGTGCGCTTATTTTAGATGGCGGGTACCGACATGACCAAAACCATATTGACTATTCTAGTACCAGTGCGGCCAGAAATAATGCTAACAATGACGTTGATATGGCGCCTGCAAAGATTTATGCGTTGGGTGCAAAATGGAATATTACGCCAATTTATGCTTTCAGTACAAGGTATTTTCATGGCGACCAAGGAACGATGGGAGATTTTAATATTCAATCCGTCTCTGGGGAATTGCATGCAGAGAAGCAAGAGCGTTTAGAGGCAAGTTTTGAAGCCAACTATGACAAAATGTTCAATCCAATGCTTACATGGTTTAGTGTTAAAACGGATAACGAGAAGTCAGCAACGAACACAACATATACGGGTACCGATGGTCAAACATACTACTACTATACTGAATCAGATACCAAACGTAATGGTTTAGAATTATTGCTTAAAGGTCGTTTTTCAACGGGGACAAGTTATAAAGCCAGTTGGACACATCTTTTACAATATGATTCAGTTATTGGCGGGATAACGACAGATAACGTGGGTAATAGTAATCCAGAGGATCTTTATACGTTATTAATCACGCAAGAGTGGGATAAATACCGTGCAAACCTTTCCATTCAAAAAGAGAGTGGCTGGCATACGTCCACATCAGCGATGGGCACAGCCTACAATGTTGACCTTGGAGATTTTACGCGTGTTGATACCAATATTATGCGTGATTTTAAAACACCTAAAACCGTTACCACTGTGACATTATACGCAAGAAATCTAACCGATGAGCATTATGCAACACGGTATACGACAGGCTATTATAATGACCGTGGTCGTGTTTTTGGTATCGATGTGACTGTTAAATATTAATATTTTGCTTCTTGTAAAATAAGTTTTACTATAGGTTGAACGGTTTTGTAAGCCGTCAAATAAAAAGGATTTAGAAATGGATTTTGAACATTATGATGAACAATCTCGAACCGTGAAGCAGCCTTTATATGATTATTATGCACAAAAAGCTAAGGCTCACACAGATATTACAGATGGTTATTGTTTGGATGTTGGTTCAAACGGCGGTTATTTTGGACTTGCGCTTGCAAAAATAACCAATCTGCATATGACATTTTTTGATATTGCCGATGAGGCATTACAAAAAGCTCAAAAAAATATTGTTGAGGATGGATTGCAACAACGCGCAACAACACTTTTAGGAGATGTTCATGCTATTCCTTTGGAAGATGAGACGATGGATATAGTCATTTCTCGTGGTTCTATTCCTTTTTGGGAAGACCCTGCATTAGCACTCAAAGAGATTTATAGAGTGCTTAAAAAAGGGGGTAAAACCTTTGTTGGTGGAGGGAAGGGTACACCTGAAATTAAAGAGCAGATTGAAGAAAATATGAGAGCTAGAGGTCAAGAAATTGATAGAGAAGCGATGAATAAAATGCATGGCGATGGCATGAAGCGTGATTATGATGCCCTTTTAAAAAGTGTTGGTATTTATGACTATGTAATACATCGAGGGCAAGATGGTATTTGGATACAGATGTACCGATAAAAAATGATGCAAGGAAAAAGAAAATAATGAAGCAACGCACTATTATTTGGATCGCTTTAATGGGAACCACATTGATGCATGCTTCATTGTTTTACGCGTTGAGCATGACAGATGTGCATCACTTAACTTCTGCAACAAAAGAGATTACGGTGATGCATATCGCGCTTTTAGAAGATGAAAAACCAACACCAGAGCCTGTTAGCATGGAGCCGGTTAAGCCCATTGAATTGCCACCTACTGAATTGCCTTTAAAAACTAAAGAGAAACCTAAACCGATTCAAAAAAAGGTGCTAAAACCAAAGAGTGAGCCTATAAGTACACCTAAGCCCAGTGTTCCAAGTACGCCCCAAGTGGAAGAGAAACCTGCTCCCACGGTTGCGCCTTCACATGTAACACCATCGGCTCCGCATAGCGGTGAACAGGATGTTTTGGCGCGCTATTTGGCCAAGGTGAGAAAGAAAATTCAAGAAAACCTACAATACCCCTCTTCGGCAAAACGCATAGGATTAGAGGGAGAGACGACGGTTGAATTTGTGATTGCGATGGATGGGATGGTGGATAAAAAAACGCTCAAAATTCTCAAAAGCAGTAGACACAGAGCTTTGGATAATAATGCCATGGATGCGGTTCTTGATGCACTGCCTTTTGAGGCACCACCTCAGGAAAATGTGAGCATTGTGATACCCATTGTGTTTAATATCAAATCGTTATAAGGAAATAGATGAATCAGAAAAAGTATACGTTTATGCATGTAAATGGCTCTTGTAGGGTTATAAAATGGTGAAACAGTCGTTACTATTTGGAAGTATCATCGCACTTTTGATCGTTTCTATGGCAGTATCACTTTGTTTGGGACGTTATGAGATTAGCATGAAAACTTTGATGCATTTTTTAGAATGGAAATGGTTTTACTTAGGAGATACGCCTCATAATGCGACACTATTGGAAAATATTTTGTTTGATATTCGTCTGCCTCGTATTCTTTGTGTTGTGCTTGTGGGTGCTGCTTTATCAGTTTCTGGTGGGGCATTTCAAGCGATGTTTGTCAATCCCTTAGTTTCACCTGGTATTTTAGGAGTCTTAGCAGGCGCTTCTTTTGGTGCGGCACTGGGCATCATGATCGCCAAGAATTGGTTTGGGGTGCAACTGTTTGCCTTTACCTTTGGCTTTGTAGCCGTTTTAGTCGCCCTTGGTGTAGCGAAGATTTATGGGAAAAGTGGTTCTACAATGATTATGTTAGTCCTCGGCGGTGTCATCTCAAGTTCACTGTTTTCAGCCTTGCTTTCCGTCGTCAAATTTATGGCAGACCCGTATGATAAACTTCCGACGATTGTCTATTGGCTCATGGGCTCTTTTAGTGCTGTGGATATGAAGATACTTGCTAGTGTTTCTATGCCATTGCTGTTAAGCACCATTACGCTTTCTTTGATGGGCAAATATCTCAATGTTTTAAGTTTAGGCGATGATGATGCTAAGGCGCTAGGGGTGCGTGTTACATGGGTTCGCAACAGTGCGATTTTATTGGCAACACTTTTGAGTACACTCACTGTCGTTGCAGCAGGTATGATCGGTTGGGTAGGACTTATCATACCACATATCGCTCGTTTTTTAGTAGGAGCGGATAACCGTATTTTGCTTCCCATGTGTGCACTCTTGGGAGCGGCTTTTTTGGTGATTGTTGACACTTTGTGTCGAACGGCTATGAGCATTGAAATTCCAATTGGAATTGCTACCTCATTGATTGGTATTCCTATCTTTATTCTCGCACTTAAAAATGCAAAAAAAGGATTTGCGTGAGTTTTTATGAAGCCCAAGATCTCTTCTTTTCATACCAAGAAAAACCCATATTACAAGGGGTGAATCTGAGTGTTGAAGAGGGGTGTATTGTCTCATTGTTAGGGGAAAATGGTACTGGTAAAAGTACTTTAATGAAGCTTTTTTTAGGTCTTTTAACGCCTGAAAAAGGCACGATTGTTTTAAAGAATAGAGCATTACAAAGTTACTCTATTAAAGAGCGTGCTTTACATGTCAGTTATGTACCACAAAGCACACAGATTGCATTTGCTTTTTGTGCCTTTGATATCGTCATCATGGGGCGTATTGCCTTTGAATCGTGGTTTAAAAAAGCGAGTCAAGCTGACATACAAATAGCGCAATCTTCGATGGAGCGATTGGGTATCGCCCATTTAGCCAAACGCACGTTTCAAACGCTGAGTGGTGGTGAAAAACAACTCGTACTCATTGCACGCTCCTTAGCGCAAGGAGCCAAAATATTGGTGATGGATGAGCCAGTATCGGGGCTTGATTATGGCAATCAACTGCGCCTTTTGGAGACGATTTTACATTTATCAAAAGAGGGATATACGTTTTTAAAATCAACGCATTTCCCTGAGCATGCTTTGATGTTAGGAGGCTATACGTATGCGCTTAAAAATGGGCATGTTTTAGCGCACGGTGAGACCTCGGAAACCATCACACAAGAGCTTATTAATGAGCTTTATAACACCGATATTGCTCTAAAACAGACCACATGTGGCTATCCCGTGTGTGTTCCAGCATTTGTACAGATGAAAGAATAGAAGGTTAAGTCATTCTGATCGGGCAGGTTATATATAGCGTTATATAAAATAAAATACAATTAAATTTATAAAGGAGAAACAATGAGGAATAAGGTTAGTTTTGGTTTTATGATCTCGCTTATCGCTTCATCACTAGTGATGGCAGAGACATTTGAGTTGGGCAAGATTGAGGTTAGTGAATCAAAAGAGGCAAGTAGTACTTCAACCACGACGGTGATTGATACAAAGTTGATGCAAGATCACGAAAGTACAACGATTGTTGAAGCGCTAAATTTACTGCCTGGTGTTAACATCCAAAACGGTGGTGGCAGAAATGAACAGATGATCATGCTTAGAGGGTTTGATGTCAAACACGCTCCTTTGTTTATTGATGGTATTCCTATATCCGTTCCTTATGATGGGTATGTGGATTTTAACCGTTTTACAACCTATGACCTTTCACAAATTGAGCTTAGTAAAGGGCTTACATCGGTTTTGCTGGGGGCTAATACCTTCGCAGGTGCCATCAATATGATCACCAAAAAACCTACCAAATCGTTTGAAGGAGAGGTGGGTTTAGGCGTTTACAGTGGCAATGGCAAAGATGGTTATATTACCGCTGGAGCTAATCAAGGCAGTTTCTATGGCATCGTAACTCTCTCTGGTACGCAAAAAGACAGCTACCCACTTTCCGATGATTTTCCTAGTGGAATTAAGTACGAAGACGGGGGCAGTCGCAATAACTCAGCCTCTAAAGATAACAAGATCAACCTCAAAGTTGGTTACACGCCAAATTCTACCGATGAGTACTCATTTAACTATATCAAACAGCACGCAACCAAAGGAGTACCAGTCTTTTCAGGTTTAATTGATGGTAGTGTTATTCAAGATAATACCAATGGAAAAGCGGGTGGAACGGTTCACTTTTGGAAATGGGACTATTGGGATAAAGAGAGTTTTTACTTCTTATCTAAAACGGATTTTGATACATGGTATATCAAAACACGACTCTTTTATGATAAATTTGAAAATAAGCTTGATATGTATAGAGATAGCACGTATACAACACTAGCAAGTACTTCAACACCTTATGATGATAACACCAAAGGCGCTTCTGTTGAAACAGGTATAAGGCTTTTTGAAGCAGACACGTTAAAATTTGCCGTGCACCATAAAGTGGATACACACAAAGAGCTATCAACGCCTGTTGTCGAAATGCAGGATAAAATTTCTTCTTTTGGAGCTGAGTATAAAAAAGCAGTCAGCAGCGCTACCACATTAACAGTTGGTGCAAGTTATGATTGGGAAAAAGCCCAAAAAGCACCTAATTCTTATTATGGGACAACGGGTGTTAGCTTTACAGAAAATGCGGCAAGTAATGCAGGCGGTACAACGATTACCAGTTATACAACACAGCAAAATTTTGCATTAGGCGAAGCCTCTTCGTTTAATCCTATGGTAAAATTTGAGACAAAAATGGATGATACGCTCTCATTATATGGTGGAGTTTCTAAAAAAAGCAGAATTCCTTCGATTAAAGATAGATACTCATATAAACTCGGAAATTACATCCCTAATCCTGATTTGCAAGAAGAGTCCATCGTCAATTACGAGGTTGGTGGTGTTAAATCGTTTGATAATCTTATTCTTCGTACGGCAATTTTTTATGCAAAAATTGAGGATTTTATCCAAAATGCCTATGTACCTATTTGGTACAATAAAGGGACATCACATACTCAACAACAACAACTTCAAAATATAGGTGAAGTTACGCAAAAAGGGTTTGAGTTAGAAGCTTCTTTTATGGCAACCGATAATTTGTCGTTTGATGCAAGCTATACACGCCTTGAGATGACAAACGAGACAGACAGTAGTGTTAAAATCACCAATGTTCCTAAGCATAAATTGTTACTATCTAGCAATTATGCCTTTACGAAAAACTTTTCATGGATGACCTCTTTTGAATACGACTCTGAGAGTTACTCCAGTTATGTGCTTTCCAATAGTGATGTTTACTACTCCTCAGGCTCAGCCTCTCTTTGGGGAACAAAGTTAGTGTATAAACCAACCAAAGCACTTGCTCTTGAAGTGGGTGTAAAAAATCTTTTCGATCAAAACTACTATATAACCTATGGCTACCCAGAAGCTGGACGTGTGTTTTACAGTAACGTAAAATATACTTTCTAAGCTTTACATATAAAGCTGGTACAAAGCGTTACACGATGCTTTGTACCGCACCTCTTCATGCACAATCAACGGAACATGCAAGCTAGCTGCAAGCCTTCTTTGTTATATTGATTATACTTATGGTATGTGGTATTTTCTTATAACGATTTTTTCTACAAAGCGAGGGTTATGCCCATGGTGAAGTTTTATAGGTGTAAAAAATGTCATTATGCTGATCGCTCTTGCATACAAATATGCTAAGATTTTAGTCATGGATATATTATTACTTGAAGATAATGAAACATTGGCAAATGGTATTTATCAAAAGCTTAAAGGCGTTGGGTTCATCATTGATTTTTTTCTTAATGGTGAAGATGGGCTGTATGCTTTGGAATCTAAGATGTATGATTTACTGATCTTAGATTTGGGACTTCCAGGTATTGATGGTATTGATATTATCAAAAAAGTTAGAGAGTGGCAAAATAACTTGCCCATTCTTGTCATCTCGGCACGTGACAGGTTGGATCAGCGCATTTTAGGGCTTGATACGGGTGCGGATGATTATCTGTGCAAACCTTTTGAACTGGATGAAGTGGTTGCTCGCACGCAAGCGTTATTAAGGCGAAGTAAAAGGCATCTTTCTTATACCCTTACATGTAACGATTTGAACTACGATACCAAAAATCGTGTTTTACGTAAAGGGAACTCTTTTGTGGATTTAAATAAAAGAGAGTTGACTATTTTTGAGCATCTTATCCTCAATTTGAATGCTATCGTGAGTAAGGAAGATATTGTTGAGCATATTACCTCTTTGGATGATGATTTAAACCCTACGGCGGTTGAAACGTATATCTCACGATTGCGTAAAAAGTTAGGTTCGTCCATTTATATTAAAAATGTACGAGGTGTCGGTTATATGATGGCTGAACATGAGGAGTAAAACAACTTCTCTTAAACAAAATCTTATTGTTTGGGTGATCGCTCCTTTGAGTATTTTTACCCTGCTACTCTCTTTATTTCTCTATTTTTACCTTCAAAATAAGGTCAATGATTTTTTTAATAAACGTCTTTATGCCATTGCTCAAAGTATTGAGCAAAGTATTGGTGTTAAGGATGAAAAACTTTTTGTTGATTTCCCTAGTTTTTCGATAGACTTTTTATCGTCGCAAGATAAAGGTGTTGTCTATTATGCTGTTCAAGATGCTCATGGTGTGGTGTTAATTGGTTATAAAAATCTCTTTAAAAAACCTATCCCGAAGGCGCATAATAAGGTTTTTTACGACACTGTATATGATGGTATTGCCTTAAAGGCGGTTTCGTATAAAACATCTATTACCAGTGTGGGAAAAGTGTATAACGCTTATATCACCGTAGCCGAAAGCATGGAAGAACGGGATGTGAATATTAAAGATATGCTGAGTATTCTTATCGGCATTTTGATATTTGTAGCACTCTTTATTATTGCGGTCACTTTTGTAGCGGTGAAGCGTGGGCTTTTGCCACTACACTCTTTGAATGCCATGATTCAAAAACGCGATAGTCGTGATTTGGAACCGTTGAGGTTTGATGCGCCTAAAGAGTTGGAAGAAATCGTTGATAGCATCAATGTTTTACTGCACCGAAGTCGCGATACAATAGAGTATATGGAACATTTTAATGCGGATGTTTCCCATCAATTGCGCACACCCATTGCTGAGTTAAAAGTGAAGCTAGAGCTTTTATACGATAAAAACAATGAAGATTATATTGCGCTCACAAAACTTTTGGACAACATGACCCATATTATGGAACAGCTTCTTTTGTATGCTAAAACGAATGCAAATACCATCAATTTTAAACATTTTACAATGGTTAATTTAAATAAATTTTGCAAAAACTACAGTAAAAAAACAGCGCTTAGAGCCTATAAAAAAGGCTTTGATTATATCTTTCAAGATAGCGATGAAACCATCGAAATCAACAGTGACCCTATCTTACTTGAAAGTATGTTAGATAATATTATCAACAACGCTCTATGTTACGCCGTTGATGACAATAAAAATCCCATGGGAGCCATAACGTTAAGTATTCAAAGGCATGAACAAGCAATTTGGTTATGTGTCAAAGATGAGGGAAAAGGGATCGATGAGCAGTCTATCCATCATATCTTTGATCGCTATTATCGTGTTGATTCTAAAAAAGAGGGCACGGGGCTTGGGTTAAATATAGTGAGGCAAATTGCGATATTGCATAAAGCTGAAGTGCTTGTTAGAAATGAAAATGGGTTGAAAGTGGCCATTATTTTTGAGCATCAAAAAGATAATCATACGATTTAAATGTTTCAAATGATTCTTTCATGAGCGCATTGGAGTGTTCAGGTCCTAACCATGAATAACCAATATTTTCAACCTTTAATGCACGCTGAACTCTTTTTTGAGCCAATGTTTTTTTCAAAGCCTCCACTAAATACCTATAACGTTTAGGGTAGTTCTCTTTAAAAACTTTAGAGACGGCAAAGCCTCGCATAGAGCCTCTTAAAATGGGCAATGAAATTCCTGTTGAGGCAATGGCCTCATTGAGCGTAGGCGCATCCCACTTTTTAGCACGGGTCTCTTTGATAATGGCAAGTGGTTTAAGATGTTCTCTGATGATTTCGCTTCCCTGCGCTGATATAATCAGAAAATCTACTTTTTTGCTAACCAATGAGCTTCGTGCTTTTTGACCATTTTCAAAAAAAACGTAGATAAGTTTTTCTTTTTTGATATTAAATTTTTCAAGCAGTAGATTTAAGTTAAGATGTCCTGCTGAGCGATAGATAACGGCAACTTTTAGCGGTGTTTGGCTTTTTTGTATGGTCTCTAAAAGCGCTAAGAGTGTGTCTATCTTTGATGCTTCATGGACAGCTATCAAATCATAATCAAACCATTGAAGATTGATAAAATCAAAATCTTCAATGTTATAATTCGCTTTTCCGCTAATGATAGAATTGGGCATATAAGGAGCAAACGTAGAAGAGAGCATTGCATAGCCATCTTGAGGTTTTTTAAGAAAGTACTCGATAGAAAGTTGTGTTCCTTTGCCTCGTATATTGGTTACATCAACTTTCTGATTGAGTATTTGTGCTAGAAAAGGTTGCATAATGCGTGTCATTCTATCCGTGCTTCCACCTTCCCCAAAACCAACGATAAGCTCAATAGGCTTCGTAGGGAACTCTTTGGCATAAAGAGAGGGGATAAAAACTAAAGATGTAATTATGAAGCAAAATCTAGCAAATCTCTTCATTAGCTATCCTGTATAGAGTCAAACCAATGCCCAAGGATGTAAATTTTACACAATTGGGCATGGTTGATATGCTTAGTGTTCTTTATATTTAGCGTATTTTAATAACGCACCAAAACGGTATAAGGCATGAACAAATTTACTGTACGGCAAAACAAGAAAAAATGCCAACACAAATCCTAAATGGATGCATAAAAGCAGTGGCATATAAATTCCTTCTCTAAAGAAAAGAAGTGCTAAGCCTGAGAAACTCACTAAAAAAAGTAAAGCGATAAACGAGTACTCCATCCCTAAAAATTGTTGCGCAACAGGGACAGGGTCCATTTTTACCTTAATGACACTCAAACCAATGGTACCAATAACGATCATAATGCCGCCAATTGTACCAAAAATTACAGGTAATGATGCCATGTCATAAGGGGCATGCCAGCCAAATCCATAATGATAAACTGCGGCAATTGTTGTCGAAATGATGGTCATCGCAAACCCATAAAAGGTGGCGTGGTGAAACCATTTGCGTGTTTGTGAGTATCTATCATCCATGTGGGTACAGCCATGGCCTTCATCGCCACCCCCTAAATGACGTAAGCTTAGCATATCGCTCAAGGCAGATTTCCATAAAGCCACGTTAGCTAAATCACTCATTTTTTCGCCACTTTCAAGCCAAAACTGTTTAAAGCCCATAAAAAAAGCGACCGCAACATAGGCACAAACCAGCATCGAAATGCCACTCATTAACTTAATGGGAATCACATGATAAAAAGAGCCAATGCCTGAGTAGGCACTAAAGAATGAATCGGCATTATTAAGCAGGCTACCCGCTATAAAAACCAAAGCAAGACTGATGGCTATGATGATGCTTACAAGTGTACCATTTTTAAAAAAGAGTTTGCCAAAAGCCTTTGGGTAAGCATATTGACTGTAACTTTCGACTCTTATTTCAGCAAGGGTTTTAGGGATGTTAAGGTCAAATTCATGCGGAGGTGCGTATTGGCATCCATGAAAACAGCCTTTGCAGTTGTGGCATAGATTGGCAAAATAGTTTAAGTCATGGTCACTAAAGGTACGAAAACGTGTGATTTCTGGAAACACAGGGCATAGACTTTCGCAATAGCGACAGGCATTGCAAATTTCCATCGCTCGACGTGCCACTTGCATATTTTCTTTTAATGAGAGTATTTTAGACATGAGCGGCTCCTTTTCCTGCAATTCTTCCAAAAACGGCACCGATGGTCATCCCCGTTCCTGCTAAATAACCTTGACCTAATATATTACCCGCAACAATTTCGCCTGTGGCAAAAAGGTTTTTGGTAGGATTTCCATTGTCCATATAAACGCGTGCATCCTTATCAATTTTGACACCTAGATAGGTAAAGGTAATCCCAGGACGCAAGGTATAGCCATAAAAAGGAGGTGTGTCAATTTTACGCGCCCAATGCGTTTTATTGACTTCCAGCCCTTTGGTACAGCAATTATCCAGTGTATCTGGATTAAACGTACCCTCTTCGACATGTGCATTATAGGAGTGAATCGTTTCGACAAATTCATCTTTAGGGATGTCTAACAATTCGGCTAATTCCTCTAGGGTTTCTGCTTTACACGGTTCAAAAACAGAGGGCATAAAAAGGTTGAAACTTTTGCTATCTATAATGACATTTCCCACTTGGTCAGGTTGAGAAGCCACTAAGCGCCCCCAAATCGCATAACGTTTTGGCCAAAAATCTTCTCCTTCATTGTAAAAACGTTTACCATTTTTATTGACAACGATACCAAAAGGGACACAATCAAGTCTTGTCACAATACCGCCATCGTAAAGCGGCGCACGACCATCTACGGCTACGGCATGCCCTTGCTCAGGTTTACCCACCGCTTGAACATTTTGGTTCAGCATACTTTTAAGTACTTTTCCTTCGTTAAAACGTGTTCCTCGAATTAAAAAATTTTTTGCGTGCTCACCCCAAGCTTCTCTTAGCCATTCTCGATTGGATTCAAATCCGCCACTTGCGGCGATAATCGCTTTTGCTTTAAACTCTTTTTTCCCAGTAGGTGTATTAACAACAAGTGATTCGACACGTTCATTTTGGATGTTAAGCCATTCAACTTCGTGGTTATAAAGAATGGTAATACCCAAATCTTTTGCTTTTTGAAATTCACAATTGACTAAGGTTTTTCCTCCTCCATAAAAGAACGCATTCGTACGAGAGAGACTGAGTGTCCCAGAGATACTTTTTTGAAAAAACATACCACGCTCTTCAAGCCAATGGTACATCTCTTCAGACTGTCCAATGGCAATTTTGGCTAACTCTTCGTTGGTTTCACCTTTAGTGACTTTGAGTAAATCTTCATAAAACTCTTCAACAGAGTAGCACTCTGTTAAACATCGTGTAGGTGCGGCATGGGCGACACGCATATTACGTGTATGTTGTGAGTTTCCACCTCTCCAGAGTTTGGGAGAAGATTCTAATACTAAAACGCTTGCTCCCTCTTCAGCCGCACTGATAGCAGCACATAAAGCAGCATTTCCTCCACCGATGACAATAACGTCATACATGTAATTCTCCTTTTACCAATCTTTATTTATGTATATTTTGTCTCTAATATGTGTAAAATAAAGACACTTCTAACGCTTTGTAGCGTTTTAAATTTCACACGATAATCCTATCCTTCAAGGCTTGCAAGACGCTTGCAAAAATAGTGATAAACACTCTATATTTAGAGTTTTTTGTCACATGTGCCCTAAAGTATGACACTTTTTCTTCTCTTAAAAAGAAGTCAAAAGAATACTATTTTTACGAAAAGTAACATTTTTTCTTTACTTATAAAATGTGTTAAGCCATTTTTTTAAACCATTTTGCAATCAATGGAGCAATCCCCATGACTAAAAAAATGCGCATCACATGGTGCAACGCTACAAAAGGAACATTGACCCCTAAAATAATGGCGATGAGGTTCATCTCCGATTGACCACCAGGCGCAAACGCTAACAAAATGGATATTAATGGAAAATCAAAACACGTATAAACACTGTAGATAAAAAGGCTACACACACTCGAAAGTATGAGAAAAAAACCAAATGTTTGCCTTAGTGTTGTTATGACTTCTTTACTTTTAACACCACGAAAAACAAATCCTATCGTTGTTCCTATGATAAGTTGCGTTAGTTTGATAGCCTCATCAGGGGGTCTTGCCTCAACCCAACCCAACATATAAACAAAAGCACTGACGATCATCGGTCCTATGATAAACGCTCCAGAGATGTGCAATTTTTTAGCGCCCCATGCTCCAATGACTGCTAGAAAAAGCATAGCAAGTAAGTCATGGTTAGAAACATCACGCAAAGGTGCCGTGATAGACCCACGATCTCCTAAATGGATATGCCCTAACGCTTCAATGATAAAGGGCAGTGTAAAGACAATCAACAATAGCCGTGTCGATTGCGTTAGTGTAACTTTCGCTACATTTGCCCCCATATCCTCGGCAATGGAGACCATTTCCATCAAGCCTCCAGGCATCGTGCTAAAAAAAGCTGTCATTTTATCAAACTTGACTACTTTCCAGTAATACCATACTCCAACCAAACCAATAATGACGATAAAAGGAATAATCATCAATAAGCTAGGCAAATAGGTGAAAATTCCTTGGGCAACTTGAGGTGTAAATGCGCTTCCTATCGTAATCCCAAGTACCGTACGTGCTGGGCCTGTTAAGACCTTAGGACGGTACAAGGGGAGGGTGTCAAACCTTGAAGCAATGGACGTAGCGACAATAGACCCTAACAACCAAGGAAGCGGCAAATGCACATACTTAAATGCTAGTGCTCCTAAAGTAGCTATCATTAATGTGAAGCTCAGTTTAGACAGCACTGAAAAGTATGAAAGCATTTTATGCCTTTAGTGCATCCGATTTTGCACGATGTTCTTTGAACTTTTTAATCATTACAGGTGAAAAAAGAGAGACAAGCATTAAAATCAAAATACTTAGTGCTATGGGACGCTCAAAAACATAAGAGAGCTGTCCACCACTAATTTGATACGTATGCAATAATGAACTCTCTGCCATTCTACCAAGTAGCATACCAATAACAGCCCCTGGTACAGAATAGTCATAACGTCTAAAAAACCATCCAACAATAGCAAATACAAGCACCGTAATTGGTCCAGAAAGATTACCTGTTAAACCAAAAGCACCAAGGGTTGCTAAGGCTAAAACGGATGGGATGAGGTAGTTCATTCGTATTTTAACAATTGAAGCTAAAACAGGTAAACTGAGTAGTCCT
>JAQUVE010000165.1 GCA_028693565.1 Sulfurospirillaceae bacterium
CTAAAGGTTGTCCATGAACAACCCTCTCTCCCACATTGACTAAAGTATCAAAAAGCCCAGCGGCAGTGGATTTAATGATTTCAATGTTTTCAAAAGTGACAACATTACCAATGGAGCCTTCAAAAATAGGAAAATCAATGATTTTATGTTTTGACATAAAACGAATAAGGGCATCGAAGACCGTATTGGCATCGTTTTTACGTAATTCACCTTTTTTACCTGATATGATTGAAAAAGATCTCGCATTCCATATTTTCCAATTGTAATTGATCGAAACCGTGTCAACAGGGGTTGCTTCTTTGATATGAATAAACTCTAATCCAAATGCGCGAGCATCATCAGCATCTTCACTTCCATTTGAGAGTAGATTGACATATGGCATACATTCGGCATGGTCTTTTCTGGCTTCGAGTAATATGGCGAAGTCAAAATTATTGGTTTTAGCAAAGAGCCTAGCCGCAATGCGTTGGGTTGTTTCCCCTTGTTCATACCCTGGAAACATCACATCAATATCGGTATTATCCAGTGGCCAAAAGGCTTTTCCCATGTTGAAAGAGTAGGTATTAACGGTCGGTACGACCACAACTTCACCAAGGACAAAAGAGGGGTTTTCTAACTCTTTTTGACGTAGAAAACGCACCATGCGCGAAGCTACCCACAGTTGATCTATCGCATCACCACTCATAGGACCTACGATAACACAGCTTGGGGTCGCATCTTTTTTACCAAATTTAAAGGCTTTAACCCGCATCGGTTCACGACTTAAAGAGGTCATTTCAAACAGTATCTCTTCTCTCATACCTTTTCCTCTTTATTATCTTCTAAGATACGTGCGATGAGGGAACCTTCATACACAACAGGGTATTCTCTAATGGTAAACAGTAACCCATTACAAGGGCTTAAAAGTGTAGCGCTAATCTCTCCTAATAAAGGGTCAATAATCATGCCAAGTTTTTCCCCTTTTTTTACTTCGACATTATGCTCTAACGTGGGGATGAAAACACCTGCACAAGGTGAATTGATAAAGTGAACTTCTGAATTAATAGTAGAGGCAAAAGCACTTTTGGTAGGGGATAAGGGACGGTCAATAATATTGAGTAAGGTCATTAAGTTTAAAATACCTTCGGTGAGATTTTCACCGTACTCTTTAGTGATACGCATACCAACACCCATCTCGACAACAAGCGTCTTAGTGCCTAACGTATTCATGGTGTGTGAAAAAGTGGACTCCAATACGGTTACAGCGTCATGAACCCAGATAAAATCAATCCCCATTTTTTTGGCTAAAGGAACCAACTCTTTGGCGTTAGATTTGCTAATGCGCACTTGTGGAAGTTCGCGTAGAAAAATATTGCTTGAATGAATATCAATGGCATAATCACTTCCTTTGATGGCTTCTACGATGGCATTAGCCACTTGTCCAGGTAAAAATTCAGATATATTGCCAGGAAAGGTGCGGTTTAAATCAACATCGTAAAAAGGAAAACTTCGCGTAATGCTATCGATTCCCATAGGATTCATAGCAGGATATATATCGATGATTCCTTTGATTTTATCAGGATTTTCATTGAGCCATTTGGCTAAGAGGTAGCAAACATATTGACCCTCTATCTCATCGCCATGAATACCTGTAACAATACTAATACGTTTGCCTGAAAGCTCTTGCGTTGGCGGTAAAAATCGATTGCGTTTTAAGATGAGATGTTCATCCACCGGAAGTTTCATGTTGAAAAATTCTTCTATCATTCAAGACCTTTGCGTCGTTATAGGCATATACATTATCACTCTTGCACTGCAACCATTGTTTTATAAACAGAGTTGATTGTATGCAATGTTTTCAGAGGGTTACTGGAATGAAGTTGAACTTTACTATATTGACCTAATTTGACCAATAAATCATTCAGCCTTATCACATCTAATGCGGTTGCTTCTAAACTATCAAAAAGACGAATATTAAGGTCCATTTTTTCAATAATACGTCCCAATTGAATAAGGTCTTTTTCATGCATATGGGCAATATTTAATTCTAAGTTACCCCAAATAGCATCCAGTTCTTCTAAAGTAGATTCCAACCAAAAGATAGACGTTTTAGGTTCATCTTTAGCAATCTGATAGCGAAGGTATAGCCCATTGATACGGCTAAACATCCTATTGGGAAGGGATGCTCTGGCTAAAACAGCATTTTCACGAGCATTATTGACAATCGTCAAAAGACTCACGTATTCAAGATCAAAGACAGCATGACGCAAAAACTCGTGGTTGTTTTGGTAGTTAAGTGTTACACCAAGTTTTGCATAAAAACGGTGGCTTTCTTCTGGGTCATTATCGATAATTTTATCAAAAGCTTCGATGACTAAACGTGTCATACTCTCCGCTCTTTGGATATAGCGTCCAATCCAAAAAAGATGTTCTGCTGTTTGTGGTGAAATAAGTATCATCTGTTCTCCTTTAAAACCCACGTGTCTTTAAATCCGCCACCCTGCGAAGAGTTAACAATATAACTTTTGGGATCCATCGCATATCGTGTGAGCCCCCCTGGCCACACCACAATCTCTTCGCCATACAAAGAGTACATTCTAAGATCCGCTTTGTGGGGAATAAGTTGTCCTAGGTCATTACGGCATTCGATATCATAAAACTCAATCACCTCTTGAGCAATAAAGCGTCTAGGCTCTTTTAAAATAGCGTTTTTAAGGTTTTCACGCTCACTTTTTGAAAGTTGAGAGCCAAATACAACGCCGTATCCGCCTGCCTCCGCAACATCTTTTATGACCAAGGTGCGGAGATTTTGAATGATGTATTGGCGGTCTTTTTCAAAAAAAGCAAGATAGGTAGGAGCATTTTGTAAAATAGGCTCTTCACCCATGTAATAGCGAATCATTTGAGGGACAAAATAGTAAATACCCTTATCATCAGCGATACCATTTCCGATGCTATTCATCAATCCAAGATTACCTGCACGGTAAGCTTTTGTGATATTTGGAACACCAATTAATGAGTTTGCATGAAAGGCTTTAGGATCAAGTGCGTCATCATCCAAACGTCGATAAACGGCACCAACACGAGCACGTTTACCTTGAAATGTTTTAAAATAGAGTATGTTATTTTCAACCACCAAATCATCACCTGTTGCAAAAACGGCACCACTCTCTTTGGCAAGATAAGAGTGCTCGTAAAAAGCAGAGTTATAACGACCAGGGGTCAGAATGACATTGATACCACCTGTGTTCACATGATCCATTGTTTTTTTAAGCAGCTGAGGATAATCAAGTACTTTTTGTATTGGAAGCGTTTCAAAAAATTCAGGAAATACTTTACGTGTTAATTTACGAATCGAAAGAGGGTAACTCACACCACTAGGCACACGTAAATTATCTTCCAAGACTACCCACGCATCACCTACGCTATTTTTAACCAAGTCAATACCACTGATGTGTATACGGATATTTTTTGAGACAGGCGTGTTCATAAATTCCGGTAAAAAGGCTTTAGAAGCAAATACAAAATCGGAAGGGATAATACCATCTTTTAAAATCTTTTGGTCACTGTAAATGTCTTCTAAAAAAAGATTGATCGCATACATTCGTTGCTGAATTCCTCTATTGAGGTAGTCAAATTCAGTAGCGGAAACAATACGCGGAATAATGTCAAATGGGAATTTTCGCTCAATAAAAGAGCCATTTTTAAAGAGATTAAAGTTAATGGCTTCGGTGCGCATATACGATAATAGCTCTTTAACGCGGTCTGGGTCAATCGTATTCAAAATGGACTTAAATCCATCATAGAGGGGGCTTTGTGATTCTACCATGTGATTGTAACCTGCATCTTTCGTAGTTTGAAGTAATTTTAGCACAAATGTAGAAAAATGGTGCGCAGGAAATGGCAAAAAAGGGTTAATTTTTAAGCAGAAAGAGATTTTTTATAATAAAAAAAGGCAGCGAAGATTTTCTAATGTTTACTAAATCAATCAACAAACTTGACAAAGAAAAATAAAACTGCTATAGTTCTGAAAATTTTTTAGGAAAAAGCATGATTGAGCAAAAGAAAAGAAGCATTATAAAAGCACTTTCGTGGAGAGCTACAGGAACAATAGATACGATCATTATTAGTTTTATTGTGACAGGAAATCCATTGGCAGCTGTTTCGATCGGTGCTTTTGAATTGATCACTAAAACGGCGTTGTACTACTTTCATGAAAGAGCATGGAATAAAATAGAGTACGGTAGAACTAAGCTTGAACCAGAGTATCAGATATGAAAACGGTATATGAATCAAAAGTTTCAGAAGCAATAGCATCTTTAAAAGCTAATGTGCGAGAAAAAGGCTTACATGTAAATTTGGCGTTTAGCCACCAAAATGAAGATGCCATTGCCATCTCTTTAGCGCAAAAAGCGGGTATTGATTTTGATGTGTTTACGCTAGATACTCACAAGCTGTTTGCTGAATCTATCACGTATGAGAAAGAGATTGAAACGTTTTTTAATGTATCAATCAAACGTTTTAGCGCAAGCGATGATGCCATTGCTACATTAGAAACAAAAGTCGGAGAATATGGCATTTTTGATGATATTAGCTTACGCAAAGAGTGCTGTCATGTGCGAAAAATGATGCCTCTTGGTGAGGCTTTAAAAAATTATGATGGCTGG
>JAQUVE010000035.1 GCA_028693565.1 Sulfurospirillaceae bacterium
TAAACCTATCTTTCTCAGAGAGTCCCAAATTTTTAGGTTGGATCATATTTTCAGGTTTAATGATTTCAACGAGCTCTTCTTTAGCAAGTAAGCCTTTTGCCAGAACAATGTCATAGACAGAGCCACCTGTTTCAAGCGCTTCTTTTGCAACAATGGTTGAGTTTTCATACCCTAGATAAGGGTTTAAAGCAGTCACAAGACCAATGCTGTTAAGTACAAGATTAAGACATCTTTCTTTATTAGCTGTGATACCATCAACACATGTGTAAGCCAAGGTTTCAAAAGCATTTTTCATCATATTGATAGAGTTAAAAAGATTGTAAGCGATTAAAGGTTCAAACACATTAAGTTGTAACTGACCTGCTTCACATGCCATTGTAACGGCTACATCAGTGCCAATGACTTGAAAACAGACTTGATTCACTACTTCAGGGATAACAGGATTGACTTTACCTGGCATAATAGAACTACCTGGTTGCATGGCTGGAAGGTTAATCTCACCAAAGCCTGTACGAGGACCTGAGCTTAGAAGTCGTAAATCGTTACAGATTTTAGACATTTTGGTCGCGACTCTTTTTAAAACACCAGAGATTTGTACATAAGCACCCGTGTCTTGAGTTGCTTCAACTAAATCGCCTGCTGTGACAAATGGTCGTCCTGTAACTTCTTGAAGTCTTGATTCGACTGTTTTAGCATAATCTGGATGGGCGTTAATTCCTGTACCAATTGCCGTAGCGCCCATGTTCATTTCACGCACCAATTGTTGTGCTTCGATAACACGTTGAATGTCTTCACCAATCATAACTGCGTAAGTGCGAAACTCTTGCTCTAATGTCATAGGTACGGCATCTTGAAGTTGGGTTCTTCCCATTTTGATGACATCTTTAAACTCTACTGCTTTTTTAGCAAAAGAGCTTTTGATGATTTTCATAGAATCAGTAAGTTCGCCTAGTTTTTCATACAATGCTACACGAAGTGCTGTTGGGTAGGCATCATTAGTTGATTGAGAAAGGTTAACATCGTTATTAGGATGAAGATGTTTATATTCTCCTTTTTGATAACCCATACCTTCAAGCCCAATGTTTGCGATAACTTCATTCGCATTCATATTGGTGGAAGTACCAGCTCCACCTTGAATCATATCGACGACGAATTGATCATGGTAACGACCTGCGATGATCTCATCGCATGCATCACAGATGGCATTTTTTTTCTTTTCATTTAAAAGTCCTAGATCATAGTTTGCTAAAGCGGCTGCTTTTTTTACTTTCGCTAAAGATTCTATAAAAGTAGGAAATCCCGAAAGCGTAACGCCAGTGATATGAAAATTTTCTGCGGCACGTGCCGTTTGAACACCGTAATAACACTCGTTT
Organism: Sulfurospirillaceae bacterium; assembly: GCA_028693565.1. GTDB lineage: Bacteria > Campylobacterota > Campylobacteria > Campylobacterales > Sulfurospirillaceae > Sulfurospirillum. The sequence goes on from JAQUVE010000035.1 coordinate 1,374, forward strand.
GATATCTCTTTATCGCCGATTAAATCGTGCTCGACTCTCGTTAACACATAGACTCCTTAAGTTTTAACTCATAATGAGAGGCATTATAGGCAGAGAAAGTTTGAAATATCTTTACGTGCAAAGATTACTTTTTAATAATTCCCACTTTTTGAGGTCGGATAGTCAAATCAGTCACAACTCCCTTAATGTGCAATACGTCTAAAACACTTTGAGCGATAGTTTCAGGCAGTAAATGGGTATCAATATCGTCACTTGGAGCAAAGTGTAGGTTGTTGAAAAAAGGCGTTTGGGTCATATCAGGGTTGATGGAGGTGACTTTTACCCCACTTTTACGTACTTCCTCAAACAGAGAGTGTCCAAAATCACGCAAGCCGCTTTTGGTAGCGGTATAAAGAGCGGAGTATTTAGCGTGGCGGGTAGCTTCGATGGAAGTTATATTGATGATATGCCCCTGTTGCTTCTGTAACGAGCGCAAGCAAAGGTTTGAGAGAATGATAGGTGCACTCAGGTTAACATCAATCATATTTTTGATTTTGGCGATACTTAGGGTTTCATGTGGATCAAACAATCCAACACCCGCACAGTTAATCAGAACATCGACATGATGTGTTTTTAGCCATGTCTTGATTTCTGACTCCAATTTTTCAGCATCACGTAAATCACATACAATCTCAGCAACATTTCGCCCGATGGTAAAGACAGTATACTTCTCACCAATAAGTGCTTCTTTAATTGCCTTGCCAATGCCACTGCTTCCACCACTCATTAATACTGTTTTCATAGGTCACCTTTAAATAGATGCTTTTATTTTAGCGCTGTATGCCTTTAACATCGCCTCTTCAAATTTTTCGTTGTTCTCAAATTCATACCCAAAAACCTTTTGCCATAAGCGCACATCTTCCATACAAAGGTAAAAAAAGACACTTCCATGCCATGGTTTAAAGGCGTGATACAGTGTGCTAAACATCTCCTCTTTTGTGCTAAGTGGGTAGGAGTATTTGCCACTGGCATCGGTGAGGGGCATTTGGAGGATTTTGCTGTTTTGTGCCCGTAGGCGTATCTTTTTGAGCACGGGTTTGATGAAGGTCAGTGTGCCCATGGAGACAAGGGCTATTTCCTTACATGTAAAGGTGTGTGTTAGCTTATGCGCGATGCTGGTGTAGGCTTCTTGCCAGCCTTCAAACAAGACGATGGGGTGAAAATGAAAGCCGACTAATACGCCTTTATCTGCCAAGGCTCTGGCACTTTGGATGCGCGCTTCCAAGCTAGAAGCGCGTTTTTCTTCGTTGTCGATGATGACCTGCGGGTTGAGCGACCACGTGCAAATGACGTTTTTGGGCACGTCGTTTTCCAAAAGATACGCGATATTGTCGGACTTGCTTTTCAGCTCCAAAATGACGTTGGGGTTTTTCCTTGCAAAGTTAAACAGTGCTTCGAGTACGCCAGAACGGTTGCCCCACATCAAGGAGTCCGAAGACTGCCCCGTACCGATGTGGTAGGTTTTGGCAGGGTCAAGCTCTAAACGCTCCAACTTTTGAGCAAAGTTTTTATCAAACGTGACGGTGTTGTTTTTGTAAAAACTCTGAATCGAACAGTAAGAACAGTCAAAGCCGCAGCTCTCCACCGCGTCTAAGGTCATAAGATTGCAACAGCGTGTTTTAGGTGAGGCAACGGGACAACTTCCCAGCCCCAAATGCTCTTTTGCAACCTCTTCGATTTTAAACATCTCTTTTTGAAGTGTATTTTTATCACGCTGTTCAGGCAAAGCCCGAGCACCTACGCTGGCCGCTTGGTCACTAAAGCTTGCCTCTGCGAGGCAGAAATTTTCTATTGCGGGGTAGATTTTGAGCGTGCTTTTTAAGGTTTCATAGGTTTTTTGCACGGTAGCAAACGCCTCTTTTTTGCTCTCTTTATCTATCCAAAACGCCTCAATATCTTCACCCCACATCTGCAAATCGACAGCGATGACGATGAGTTGCTGAATCTGCGAAAAGCTCAAACGATAGGCAGTAGCTTTGTCTCTTAAAAAATCTTGCGTTCTTACATGTAAGCTTTGAAAAGCGGTGTTTTCGCACGCTTTTTCAAAATGCGTTTGACTATTTTCTAGCATATTTCTCCCAGTGTTTGATGCTTTTTCCTATCCAATTTCCCACGTCGGCTTTGCTTGGGATGCTGGTTTCTAAATGGTCTGAAACAATTTTAAAGACATAGGTTTCGACGGTTTTTGGAATTGTTTGTAAAAACGTATCGGCTTCCATATCGACCAACGTTATAACGTTGGCATGTGATGAAGTTTGAGCGAAACACTTTCGTTCCGACGGGACGATAAGCGAAAGCGTTTCAGGGCTCCCGTCGTGAACAACCGTGTCGAGCGAGCAACTTACATCAACGCCTTCGATAGGATTTTCATGGCTTGAACAGGTCGCAAAAGGAGTTTCCAAACCCTCGTGCGTCGTGCAAAAAAGCATGCCTTTGGCAACGGCGGTGTCGCTACAACCCGCAATGCCGATGTTGATGGCAATGCACGGCTCATAAAGACTCAGCGCATACACCAAAGCGGCTTTTGTGTTTTCGCTTCCCATTCCTGAGACGATGAGCGCGATGTCATCATTCACGTAGAGATTGAACGGTTGTTTTTCTTTATATGTTAGTTTAAAATGCCCGATGATAGGCTTGGCTTCGGCAACCAGTGCGGTGTGAATTAGGGTATGAATCGTGAGCAATTTATAAAGTATCCTTTGGTTTACTTGGTTCAATAGAAATATGCACTAACTCTTCATGAATGGATAAAGCGTCTTTAATAGCTTCAATGTTTATGCTATGCATAGAATTCAAGGTTAAGATAGCGGCATATTTTCCTTTTCCTACTTTCCATACATGTAAATCTTCTAAAATAATGGTGTCTTTTAAGGCATTAACGACATCAATTACCTCTTGCACGATCGGCTCGTCCATCGTGGCATCGAGCAAAATTTTTCCCGATTGTTTGATAAGCCCTAATGCCCAAATGAAGACCAATACAGACCCGACGATGCCCATGGTCGGGTCTAGCCAATCCGCACCCCAGAGCATTCCGCCCACCAGCGCGACAATGGCTAAAACGGAGGTCATCGCATCGGCGAGGACGTGAAGGTAAGCGGCTTTAAGATTCATATCGTGGTGGTGATCATGATGGTGGTCGTGGTGATGCTCATGAGCATCGTGGTCATGTCCGTGATGATGGTCGTCTTTAAGTAACCATGCACAAAGAAGATTGACGATGAGTCCGATAACGGCGATGACGATCGCTTCTTGATAGGCGATTTGTACCGGATGAAAAAACCGCTCAATCGAATGGTACGCCATAAAAAAAGCAACGACTAAAAGCAATATGGCACTGGTGTATGCTCCTAAAACTTCGACCTTGTAGGTTCCGAAATTAAAGCGAAAGTCTTGTGCATATTTTTGCGCCATGACATATGCCATAAACGCCATGCCTAGAGCCAAAGCATGTGAACTCATATGCCAGCCGTCGGCTAAAAGCGCCATAGAATTAAAATAAATACCGCCGATAATCTCACAGACCATCGTAACGAACGTTAAAAGAGTGGCGTATAAGGTATTTTTCTTAGCGATGGGATTGGCTACATCAAACTGATGCGAGTGCGCAAGGTTTTTCAAGGAGTCGATAGAATTCATTTTAAACCTTTTTTAAAAAAATTTAGATACTATACCCCAGTATAGTTAATAAAATTCTAAAACGAGGTTTTGATGTCACATACCATTGCCGGCAAAGAGAAATTGCTCACCCGTGTCAAAAAGATCAAAGGGCAGCTTGGAAGTATCGAAAAAGCCCTTGAGCAGGAGGAGGATTGTTTTAAAATTTTACAGCAAATTAGCGCGACGCGAGGAGCGATACAATCTTTGATGAGTGAGGTGCTTGACGGGCACATCAAAGAACACCTTGGCAACCATGTCAGCGAAGAGGTGCGTGAAAAAGAGATACACAACTTAGCCTTACTTTTAAAAACCTATTTGAGGTAGCATCATATGAAACGTCTTTTGCTTATCGAAGATGACGAAGAGTTTGCTTCGTTGATTCATGATTTTTTAGCAAAGCGTAGTTTACATGTAGATATTTGCGATGACCCTTTTCGTGCGCTGGTGACACCCTTAGAGCCTTACAGTTTGATTCTGCTCGATTTGGGACTTCCGGGGATGGATGGACTGGAAGTGTGCCGAGAGCTCCGCAAAAAAAGCACCATTCCCATCATCATCTCTTCCGCGCGCAACAGCACAGCCGATAAAGTAACGGGGCTTCAAATCGGTGCGGACGACTACCTTCCCAAACCGTATGACCCCGATGAACTCTACGCGCGCATCAGCAGTCTATTAAGAAGAGCCCATGCGTTTGTGGATGAAACGCCTAAAAAATCCTTTATCGTCGATACCAAAGCCCATGACGTTTTGTTTTTAGACCATCCTCTTTTTTTAACCGAGGCAGAGTTTGAAGTCGCCTCACAACTCATCAAACACAACGGCAACGTGGTCTCCAAAGAGCAGTTGCTCTATGATTCTCCGGCGATTTCATCGATGGACGGTAAAAGTTTGGAGATGATTATCAGCAAGATTCGCGCTAAAATCAAACCGTATTCCGCTCAAGATCACATCATCGCCCTTCGAGGCCGAGGGTACCGCCTTGTGGAATAACATCAAACACTCTTTGATTGGGCAAATGCGCCTATTGTTCGTCATTTCCTTGGTTGTTATCCTCAGTTTGTGGGGATTTTTTTATTTGCGTCAAAAGCACCTTCAAGAAGAGCATGACACGGCGCGTTATTTTAGTGTTGCCAGTTCGTTACAGCCTCTTTTGTTACAGTCGTTGCTACCAAGCGATGACGCGCTTCACGAGTATAATATGCAGCTTTTCAAATCGACTTTGAGCCAAAATGCGAAAAAAGTGTATCATCGAGGCGATGAGCGCAAGGGGTTTACGCTCTTTGAAGAAGATCGCCGACGCATCTTATATGTCTACAATCCAATCGGTAGCGTTTATCTTGAAGATTTGGAGGAAGATTATACGCTAGAACTTATTCAGACGATCTTTTTAGCGTTGATGGTCATTCAAGCGATTTTGTTTGCGGTGTCTCAAAAGCTCTTCCGACCGATTTTAGAGATGGAACAAAAGCTGAAAAATCTTCAAAAAGGCGACCGTTCCAAGCTCACGGTCGATTCGCCCTATCAAGAGATCGTTCAAATCAAAGATGCCTATAACCGTGCGATTGATTACATTAACTATCTCTTACAAACTAGAGAGATGTTCAACAAGATTTTTATGCATGAGCTTAAAACTCCTCTGGCTAAAGGGATGTTTTATCTCAAAAACGAGCCTTCCGATCAAAGTCATTCGGACATTCAAAAAGTGTTCGATACGATTAACACCCAGCTTGATACGTTTAGAACGCTTGAAGAGCTCATTGCGTATCATGGAAACGTCTCAAAAGAACGCCATTGTGTTCAAACGCTCTTGGACAATGCCGTTCAAACCTTACATGTTAAAAGCAGTGAAACAGTTCAGGCGCAAGGATGCAAGAAGGGTTTCATACAAGGCGACAGCGTTTTATGGGAAATCTGTTTTAAAAACATCATCGATAACGCACTTCGCTATTCGACTAACCGACATGTGGACATCACGTGTCAGGAAGGAAATATCCTCTTTTCAAACGAGGGAGAGCCGCTTCCTTTGGATATATCACAACCGCTTCGCGATTGGAAAATCGATCATGTCAAAAAACATCGAAGTTCCAGCGGATACGGTTTTGGGCTCTTTATCATCAAAAACATTGTCGAACTGCACGGGTATACTTTGGAGTACTATTACGAAAACCACCGTCTGAGCTTAGCCATTCACCCGTAAATCCGTTTACCTTCGTTTACCTTCACTTGGGTAAGAGGTTACCTTCGTGTTCTATACTTTCATCAAATATCAAAAAAAGGATAGACGATGAAAGCAAAACTTATCACATTTTGTTTAGCGCTTATGGTGGCATCTAGCTCCGTTTACGCATTTAATGGCCCTAGAGGCTGGGGTTGCGATAGCAAAGGTCCAATGCCTTTTCAACAACAGATGGCCTTTAGCGGCAACGGTATGCAAGAGGTGATGATGACTCTTTCCACAATGGATCTTTCCAAAACCCAATGGAGCGAGATTCGTAACATCATGTTTGAGATGAGAGACCAACATTTTGAGGGCGTGGATACCAAAGCTACTGTGGTTATCCTTAGTAAAGATGGCACGTTTGATAAAGAGGGCTTCATCAAAAACAGAGCGTCACTTTCAAAAGAGATGATCGAGGCACACGCACAGAGTATCGACAAAGTCTTGCAGGTCTTAACCGACGATCAACGCAAAACTCTAGCTAGTAAACTAGCGATTTAAGGAGCTTGCGATGACACGTTACTCTTCACGTACCGTTATCCTTCACTGGCTCAGCGGAGGTTTGCTTTTGTTTCTTTTGATGACGGGAACGTTTGTTCTGTCCAACATGCCCAATACCGTTGAAAAACTGGGCTCATTCAAAATTCATATGATTTTGGGTCTTATTGCAACGCTTTTAAGTCTTGTGAGTATCGGGGTTATTTTGAAATCTCCCAAGCCTGAAGCTCTTGAGATGGCACCTTGGCGCTCAAAGTTAATGAAGTCCAATCATATCGCTATTTACACGGTTGTCATCGCTATTGGGGTCAGTGGTTTTATTTTGGCGCAAAGTGCTTCGTTAGGGCAAATTATTTTCTTTGGTGCCGATACGGCGCTTTATAGAAGTTTTAAAGATTTTGGCGTAGGCGTGGTCCATGGATTTTTGACCAAAGTCTTACTCTTTTTAGTCGTAACGCACGTGTTGGGAGTGATTTCTTATAGCATCGCTCACAAACGCAATATTATGAACCGTATGTGGTTTTAAAGGAATGAAAATGCGAATGAAACATCGTTTAGCTCATATGATTTTAGGTACAAGTGTTTTATGTGTTGCGGCGTTAATGGCCGAAGAGAAAACGGCAGACGATTTGGTGGCAAGCATGCAAAAAGAGGATATCACCTACGCACAGTTGATGAGCGGAATGGGCATGGCGTACGAAAGCATTCAAAACGGTGTTGTCAGTATGAATAAATTGTTGGTCGATCGTGGTATCTATTTTATTCGTACACACCCGGCACCCAAACAAAAACCATGGGTCATTATGGATAAAGAAGACCAAGAGGGTTTTAAAGCCATGTTGGTGTATTACGATAAAAAGATGGATGAAGATGTCGCACATATCGAAAAAGCGGTCGCTAACAAAGATTGGATTAAAGCGTATGAAGGTGTCAAAGAGTTAGGCAATAGCTGTCTTTCGTGCCATATGACCTATAAAAACAACGTCAAATACGTGATGCGTTAAACTATTTTACGGCTTGACGCCGGTAATGAGTAAGGTGTGAATCAGGGTTTTGATTTTCATAATAATATTATCTTGTAGAATGTTCAAAATAGCTTTCGAGTAGTTGAGAGAGTGTATCCGAGTAGGGTGTTTTTGAAAAAAACATATTAAAGCCGTGTTCTTCTTGGAGGTATCTTCCATCGACTATCCTGGCATCGTTTAGAATACCGATTGCACGAAATTTATCAATCACAAAGACGTAATATTATTTTTCTAGCGGTACAATGTTATAAAAAATTTTGTCCTTTTCTCGTTGTTCTATATGTGTTAAACAGTAGTGATAAATTTCAAAATCTTCATGTGTAAACATATTAATATTCATAATAATTGAGCGAGCCGTTTTTAATTTTATTTGCCAAAAGCTTAGCGAGTATAAAAATGGTGATGCGATTATCGGCATGAAGATTTTTGATAATGAGATTTTGAATTAATAAAATCAATCAGCTCATCTGTTCATACGTTATTGTCTGTCATATCTATAATCAAATTATTAAATTTAGCATCTAAAAAGCCTTGGTAACTCTTGATAATAGACTCTTTAATTAAAGAAAGAGAACCACCACTTGCGATATTAAGTGCATGAAGAACTGCAATAGCATCAGCTTTTAAATCATTTCCAACTTTTTTCGGTAAAGATTTGATACTCATAAACAATCTTTTTAGAAAGTTATAAAATTATATCCAAACCTTTACATGTAAAAAAACTAATTCACTACTTCAAACCCCGACAACGCCGCACCCACTGCTCCCATGAGTTGGGGATGCTTAGGGATAACAATCTTTCGCTCTAACTTTTGCTCCAGCATATGATGCAAGAACGGATTAAGTGCTCCGCCACCTGTAAATACGATGGTTTCGCTCTCTTTGACGACAAATTTTCGAGCCATGGAAGCCAGTCTTGAGGCGATGGATTCGTGTACGCCATAGCAGATGTTGGCCAAACTCTCTTTTTTGGCGATGAGTGAGATAACCTCAGATTCCGCAAAAACGGCGCACATGCTGGAGATGGTCAGCTCTTTGTCGTGTTTAAAGCCTGCGTTGGCGAAGGTTTCCATCTCTAGTCCCAAACGATTGGCGGCGATCTCTAAGAATTTTCCTGTTCCAGCCGCACACTTGTCGTTCATGCGAAAGTCGATAAAACCACCATCAATACCCATTTTGATGACTTTGCTGTCTTGTCCGCCAAGGTCGATGACGGTGGCGACAGTGGGTTCAAAAAAGTACGCCCCTTTGGCATGGGCTTTGATCTCAGAGATGATGGGTGCACCGTGTGAGTCACCGAGCATATGGCGTCCATAACCCGTGGCAACGAGCATCTTAACCTCTTTGTCCGCCAAATACTCGCCCACGATGACGTCCTGATTAAAAATGGTTGGGATCACCGCATGATGGGTGATCTCCTTCTCTTTTCCGATACCGATAATTTTTGTATAGGTCGAGCCTATATCGACACCCCAAAACATTATTTGTTTGCGAACGCTTGTGCTTTTTGTTTAAACGTGATGCTCTCCAAAAAGGCTTCGATACGCGTTTTGATCTGTCCTGCATCTTCAGGTGAATAATCAGACTCGATCACCAAACACGGAATGCCCTCTTTGGCGAGTGCTTCAGTGACGAGGTGAGACTCGACATTGTACGTGTGACAGAAGGAAAGCGTGTAATAAATCACGCCATCAGCTTTGCGCTCTTTATACATTTGGATGATTTTTTCGATTCGGCCCTCATTTGGGGTGAAACAGGCACAGTCGATTTTAGAGTAGCGCTTCATCAAACGTGCATAGAGTTCATCTTCGTCTTGAACGCCTTCAATGTCCACATTGTCTTTAAAATAACGATGACCGATGCAGCCTTCTTCATTGATAATGCATGCCCCTGAGCCTTCAACGGCGGTGTGAAGTTTCCAGTTTGGCGGAGCAATAGGTGTACCTAAAATCATAATACGAGGGGTGTTTTCAGGAAAAACGCTCACTTTTTCTTTGATGCGCTCATCCAGTTCATCACAGAGTTCATTGACTTTTTGCGTAAAACGAGTTGGATCATCTAAAAAGCTCATTTGAGTGATAAACAGGGCATCTTTGCCACTGATAGGTAAGATATCTGGGTGCATGCCACGAAGGGTGTCAAGGCGCTTCATGGCGTCACGTTTGGCATTGATGAGTTTAACGCCATCAAGCATTTCAGCAAGGCTTAGTTTTCGATCACTCACCTCTTCGATGTGCTCTTTAAACTCTTTGATCTCCTCTTGCCACATTTTAAGGTCTTTCTCACGCTTCATATGTGGAATGTTCATAACATGCACAGGATGATGTTTGCCTAAAAGCTCCCATGTTTTTTTCTTCGCTTCACAGGTGGTTTCACCATAGATAAAATCAGCGGATTGTGTGTACGCACAGGTGTGTTGGAGTTTAAAACCGTAGGCTGATTTGATGAGCGGACAGATGTTACGAGGCAGTTCGGTTTCCGCATCGGCGATAGGAGGATTGGCTCCGCCACACAGTCCAAAACAAGCACCTCCTGCGCCCACAACGATTTCCTCAGGAACGAAGATACAAAACGTTCCAACTGCTGGTTTTTTTTGCGCTTTAAGTGCATTAATCTCAGCGATACGTTCGGCTTGGATTTCGCTCATAAACCAGTCAAAATAGGCCATCGCTTTGGGGCGATTGGGTTGGCTCATGAAGCCTGCTTGATAGCCTGAAAGTCCCATACCCATCATCTTTGCATGACGTTCAACGTCAACACCAATACTTCCTAGTAAATCTTTATGGAGTTCAACACCCATGGTCTTTCCTTATATGAAAATGTAGTGCTGTGTTGGGTTACATGTAAAGCGGTCAGCAGAAAAAACAGTGCTACTTCATGTATGTCTAAGCCTTAGACCAACAGCATTTGAAGTATTGTAAACTACTCAAGATTAAAAAGAGGTAAAATATCCTTTACCAATAATTTTACTTATTTGCATCTTCACCTCTATGGTAAGGAATTATTTTTGCTTTCATATTTTTAGCTTATAAGTATGATTCTAAGGAGTCAAAAATGTATGTGCATGAAAGCGGTGTGGGCTATACACTTTATATTCAAAATAATAAATATGCCAATCAAGTGCTTGAAGAACGTGATGCGGAAGCCTCTGGTAAAATTATAGATAGACCGTATGATTCAAGTTTAGATGACTATCTCAATAAGGTCATTGCAAGTATTCCAGAGCTTAAAGAATATAAAGAAAATGGTGGAGGCATTGGTGTTATTATCTTGCCTGAGAGTACTTCTTCAACGCTTAAAGGTGCTGTAAGCGAAACGACCGATAAAATGCTAGATGAAGGAACGGATGAGACTATTCTCAAAGGTGTTTTGGGTATTGTAAAATTTAACTATTCAGCAGATGTTGAGTATGGGAATGGCATCGCTAGGAGTAAAAATGATGTTTTTGATTTTGACCTTAAAGCGGCGAATGATGTTTTGAGCAAGTTTCAAGATATTTATGCTTCTAATGGTGCATTATCTTCGGGATTGGGCAAGTTTTCTGAATACCTCAATGAAATCTATAATATCATGAAAAAAGAAGCTAACCCTGAGTCAAATAAAATAGACATAGCCACAGCTACAGAGAGCGACACCAAAAACGACCTGGTTGACACCCTTATCCAAGAGATGGAAAAAGGCGAAAATGATACAATGTCAGGCTCAGATGAACTTACTAAAAAACTTTACAAAAACTACATCAAATCGCTTAAAGCAAATCTTACAAGTGGATTATTAAATCAAACGACTTAGCTCACAGTAATGTTGTAATCTTCCTTATGTTACAATCCCGTTTAATTTTTATATATAGGATGTTTTATGGATATTATTCAATCCGTAATTATGGGAATTGTAGAAGGTTTTACAGAGTTTTTGCCTATCTCTTCAACGGGGCATATGATCATCGTGGGCGATTGGTTGGGTGTTAAGCAAGACAGCGTGGTCAAAGCCTATGAAATTATCATTCAGTTTGCGGCGATTTTAGCGGTTGTTTTGAACTATAAAGAAAAATTTTCTCCTAAAAAAATTGATCTTTGGATGAAACTTGCCGTGGCATTTTTTCCTTTAGGTGTGGTGGGCTTCATATTTGCGAAACAGATTAAAGCACTTTTTAGTGTAGAGATTGTTGCTATCATGTTTATCATCGGGGGTATTGTTTTTTTGGTGGTGGAAAAATGGTACAAACCCAAAGAGCATTTTATCGACGATGTGGAAAAAGTGAGTTACAAACAAGCGCTTTGGATTGGCATCGCCCAAGTGTTTGCCCTTATTCCTGGTACAAGTAGAGCAGGCTCAACGATTATCGGGGCGATGCTTGTGAGTTTGACCCGTAAAGCCAGTGCAGAGTTTTCATTTTTATTGGCATTTCCCGTTATGTGTGCGACGACAGGGTATGATCTTGTAAAACACCGTCATGAGCTCTTCACCGATGCCAATTTTACAGTACTGCTCGTAGGATTTGTAGTTTCGTTTATCGTGGCTTATTTGACGATTAAACTCTTTTTGAAATTTTTAGAGAAGTTTACCTTTGTAGGATTTGGTATCTATCGTATTTTTTTTGGTGTATTACTTTTGATTATGTATTAGATTTTTTAAAGCTTATTTAAAAAGATTAATAGCAAAAAGTTACAAGCATCTCATAAAAGTTCAAATAATCATCATTTTTTTTTACATGAAGTGTAATATTAATGTTATAGTTTTACCCTATACTAATTATTTGTTCTATACTACATAGGAGTTAAATGATGTTTTTTCGCCAAAAAGAACCTGAAGAGTTATCGGCATTACGCAAAGAGGTTGAAGCACTCAAAGCAGAGAATGAATTATTAAAAAATCTTGCAAAATTTTCCAGTGAAGAGATGATTATCGTGGTAGATAGCTCACATCAAATAGTGATGCAAAACGATCTTGCGCAAAAAACTATTAAAAACCCTACAATGTTAGCTTCTTTACTTAAAGAGGGTCAAACGAGCGTAACGATGGAAGGATGCACAGGTACAGTAAGTAGTATGCGCCTCTCTTCTGAGTTGATAGCATATAGTATTATTAAAGTTGATGTTCGCAATGCTAAAGATAGTCGCATTCTTTCAATGCATCAAGGCTCTATGACAAAGTCTTTAAAAGATACGCAAAAAACATATGCTGAAATGTTGGGTGATCTTAAAACGATGAAAGAAGAGTCATTTTTTATCTCTAAAGAGTCTCGCGAAGGTTTGGCATTAGCCAATGATTCTTCTGTCGCAATGGAAAAACTCAGTATGCTTATGAGTGATGTTGTTAGCAATGCAAAATCTCTCTTACAACGTAGTCATGATATTTCAACCGTTGTTCAATTGATCGAAGATATTGCTGATCAAACCAACCTTTTAGCACTCAATGCCGCGATTGAGGCAGCTCGTGCGGGAGAGCATGGAAGAGGGTTTGCCGTAGTAGCTGATGAAGTTCGAAATCTAGCAGAACGTACTCAAAAAGCAACGAAAGAGATAGCGTTAGTCGTCAAAAGCATGCAACAAGAATCTTCTCAAACAGAGCAGAGTACCGAGCAAGTTAATAAAATCGCATTCAAGACAAAAGAGTATACCGATGCACTTCAAACTAAAATCATCTCTTTTGAAAAAAATGCATCTCGGTCGGTTTTTGAGGTCGAACATCTCAGTGATAAGATATTTTCATCACTTGCAAAGATAGATCATGTGATTTATAAAAACAATGTGTATGCTCTTTTATTTGGGGAAGAGAATGAATTTAAATCCATTACGCACCACGACTGTCGATTGGGTCATTGGTATGAAAAAGGTATCGGTAAAGAAGAGTTTGGTACACTTAGTTCATATAAAAAACTTGAATCACCTCATGCTATCGTGCATGAAAAAGCCAACAAACTAGCCCTCGAATGTGGTGGGACAACATCGGTTTGCTCAAAAGCAGAGATAGAAGCTATGGTACAAGAGATTGAAAATGCCAGTAAAGATGTCTTTATAACTTTGGATGCAATGGTAGAAGAAAAAGCAAAACAAATGATGATTAAAGCCAAAGAGCACTTGTTTGACAAGTAAAAGGGGAAAAATATGAGTACAGCTAAAAAAGTGATTAAAGTGGCTATTGTTGATGACGAACAAGATATCCTTGATATGATTGATAAATATCTCAAACGTTCAGGTGGATTTGATGTAACTCTCTTTAACAACCCTCAAACAGCACTTTCTCGTATTGACAAGAGTTATGATGTTGTGTTATTGGATATTATGATGCCCCAAATGAATGGATTGGATGCACTCAAAGCGTTAAAAGAGAAACAAAGTGCGGTGAAGGTCATCATGATGACAGCGTATTCAACCTTAGATAAAGTGTTGCAATCGCATCGTGAAGGCGCAACACACTACATTATGAAGCCTTTTAGCTCATTGAAAATCTTAGAAGATAAAATATACGAAGTCATTAAATCATAGCCTTATGAAAGAAACAAGTTCTGAAAAACTTTTACAAAAATTAGCATTGTTAGAAGCAGAAAACAAAGCGTTAAAACATGTTGTTAATAAAGCAAATGTCTATATCAATAGTACAGATACGAGTTATGTTATCGTAGACAGTAGCCAAGATAATGTAGATGTTAATGAGACTTTTTTTAGTCTTTTTGGATACACCAAAGAAGAGGCTGTTACCCTGCATTTTAGTAAGCTTTTTACTACGCCACAGCTGTATCATTCGTGGTGGAAAACACATCACAATTTTCATCACAATGATAGTGTTGGTAATTTTGAATACCGTTTTTTAACCAAAGATCGGCGTATCTTTTGGGCAGAAGTATTTGGAAAGCGTTTTGAAGAAAATGGCGAAGAGTTTAGTGTTTGGAGCATTCGAGATATTTCACTAAGAGTCCATGCTCGTAACACCATCAAAAATCTTAATCAAAAATTGCAAAAACAATTTGAAGAGATACAAGATATCTTAGAAATTATTCCTATGCCTATTTATATTAAAGATAAAAAATTTCGGTATATTGGATGTAATGGGGCGTTTTGCAACTTTTTTGGTCTCACGAAATCAATGATTTTGGGCAAAAAAGTTTACGATATTTTTCCTGAAGCGCTAGCAAGCATTAATCAGCAAAAAGACGAAGATATGCCTTTTGTGCCTTATCAAACGTATAAAGTCAATTTGAAAGTTTTATTCCAAAAAGAAAATGTTACGTTTGAATTGCATAAAAAAAGAATTTTAAGAGATAATGAGTTTGAAGGAATAGTGGGTGTTTTGATTGATGTGACTGAAAAAGAGAAACAAGAAAAATATCTGCAAAAGCGCATTGAGGAAGAAGTCGACAAAAACCTTAAGATTATTTCTGCGCACCAAGAAGAGATGATTCGCAATACAAAATTTACGTCGATCGGAAAAATGGCAGCAGGCATTACCCATGAAATCAATACACCTTTAACCTATGTTAAAGGCAATTTTGAGATGCTTGTTGAAGATATAGGCACACTTCCTTCATCTGATTTGAGAACAACGATGTTAAACGACGCACAAGTGATTCAAGATGGGCTCGATAGAATTGCCAATATCATAGAAACAATGCGTGAAGTTTCCCAAAAAAGTAGCGAACAAACGGAAAAAATTAATATTTATGAAACACTAATATCAGCGCTTATACTCTCGTATAACCGATCAAAACAAGTGGTCAAAATCTCACTTAATGGTGTAATATTTGATCCTTCTGTATCAAAAAATGCATTGACATTTTGGTGCAATGTTCAAAAACAACGTATTGAACAAGTTTGGATTATTATTTTAAATAATGCTTTAGATGAACTGGTTAAAATAGAATCGTTTGAAAAACGCTCACTACTAATCGAAACTACGATAAAACGAAAGCAGCTTATTGTGCGCATTAGTGATAATGCAGGAGGAATTGCCCATGACATCTTGCCACGTATTTTTGAGCCATTTGAAAGTACAAAAATGAGTTCGGGAATTGGGATAGGTCTGAATATTGCACATAGTATTATTGAACAAAACGATGGTACTATTATTGCCTATAATAGTGGTGATGGTGCAGTATTTGAAGTAAGCTTGCCTTTACTTGCACAAAGCTAGTATGGTACTTAAAATAAGTAGTTAATAATAATTATTCATATTTTTAAGGTAGCAATAGTTTTATAATTTTTTAAAAAAGAGATGGTCTGATGAAACTCAAAGCGCGATTATTTATATTTATGACTGCATTATTTATTGTTTTCGCATCAGCTGTATGGGTTTATTCTCAATCGTTGATTCAAAGTATCAATGAAGAATGGGCGCAGAAATTTGTTAAAAAGCAGATTGTTTTTGACAAAAATCGCATACTTCTACCGATTATGCTTGAAGTTGAATTGATTAAAGAGCTAGCAGAAAATCCATCAGTCATAGCTATGGCTTTGCATGAAGATGATGCACAACTGCTAAATCATGGGCTTGATATTTTTGAGCAGTACCGTTTGAAGCTCCAAGATAAAAGTTATTTTGTGGCATTTGTTAAATCTGAAAATTATTATTATAATGATGCATCCAACCAATTTGCCCATAAGCAATTACGTTATAAACTCTCTTCTTTAGCACCCAATGATCGTTGGTTTTATCAAGCAATCAATGAGGCTAGAGATTATCAAGTCAATGTTGATGAAGATAGTGTTACGGGAGCCACAAAAGTGTGGATAAACTATCTTATAAAGCATGATGGCAAAATTCTCGGTGTTATAGGTACAGGACTTGACTATAGCCATTTTTTAGAAGAATCTGTTGGCATCGAACAAAAAGGGGTGCGCAATCTTTTTATTAATCATGACCTTTCGATTCAATTAGCAAGAGATACACATCTGATTGATTATGCAACTATCGCCAATAGAGATGGCACGCATCGTATGTTACATTCATTGATAAGTGACCCTAAAGATATTGAAGCTATTAAAAATGCTCTATCTTTATTGCGTTCTCAGCCTAACAGTGATGAAGTGAAAACTTTTTGGGTTACCTTTGAAGGCAAAAAAAGGCTTTTAGGAATAGCTTATCTTGAAGCTTTTGATTGGTTTAACGTAACATTGATTGATGCAGACGAATTGGTTTTGT
Source organism: Sulfurospirillaceae bacterium (assembly GCA_028693565.1). Classification (GTDB taxonomy): domain Bacteria; phylum Campylobacterota; class Campylobacteria; order Campylobacterales; family Sulfurospirillaceae; genus Sulfurospirillum. The sequence continues at coordinate 17,952 of JAQUVE010000035.1, forward strand.
TTAAAAATTTTAGTATATTCCCTTTTTTAACAGGACTCTTTTTATTGGCATTAATTGTTGTGGGCTGGGTCTTTCATCAATGGTTTTTGGGACCACTTAATCAGCTTAAAAGCGTGATGCAACGTATTGAAAAAGGTGAGTACAATGTTTCCCCACCTTTGGTAGGTAATGCCGAGATTGCAGATCTTTCCAGACAATTTAAGCGTATGGTTGAGTTTGTGCGAGCTAACAATGACGCTTTAGAACATAAAGTTCAAGAACGTACAAGCAACCTCATGCAAAGTGAAGCTAAACTAGCAACGATTTTGGAAAGTGTTGAAGCCTATATTTACATCAAAGATACACAATATAGGTATACCTATGCCAATAAAAAAACGTGCGAATATTTTGGTAAGCCACTGGAAGATGTGCTAGGAAAAGACGATAGAATTTTCTTTGACGATGAGACATTTCAGAAACTACGTAGCAATGATCAAAAAGTTATTCAATATGGTGAGAGTATCACGATAGAAGAGATCAATACAACGCAAAAAGGACGTATGTATCGTACTTTTTTATCAACAAAGATACCTCTCATAGATGAAAATGGTACTATTTATGCATTATGTGGGATTTCAACAGATATCTCTGAAAGAAAAAAGGCAGAAGAGTTAATTCGTGATATGGCTTTTTACGATACATTAACATTGTTACCTAATAGACGGCTTTTGGATGATAGAATGGACTTATACCTTGAAAGCAGCCAACGAAAGCTTAGTTATGGTGCTGTGCTCTTTTTGGATTTGGACAATTTTAAGCCACTCAATGATGCTCATGGGCATAAAGCAGGGGACATCTTATTGCAACAAGTGGCGAAACGACTCCAAAAATATGTTCGTAAGATTGATACCGTTGCACGATTTGGAGGAGATGAGTTTGTTGTCATTCTATGTGATATCGATAAGAATGAAGTAGAAGCACGAAAAAGAGCACTGGTTATCGCGGAAAAAATTCAGAGTGCACTTTTCAGACCTTATAAAATTTCTTTCAATGAAGAAGGTGTGTCACAAAAAATTGAACATCATTGCACGGCAAGTATTGGAGTAACACTTTTCTCCTATAAGGATACTTCTAAAGAGAGTATACTTCAAAGAGCTGATAAAGCTATGTATAAGGCCAAACAAAACGGAAGAAATCGCATTGAATTAACAGAGGATGAAGAATGAAAGTTTATGGTATAACCACATGTGGAAGCGTCAAAAAAGCCACAAATTTTTTCAAAGCCAAAGGTTTGGCTTATGATTTTATTGATTTAAAAAAAGAAACGGTTAGTGAAGAAAAGCTTTCAAGTTGGCTTTTAAAACAGCCTATGAATGTGCTGTTTAACACTAAAGGAACAAAATTTAAAACATTGGGTTTAGACAAAACGATGAGTGATGAAGCTAAGAAAGAGTGGTTACACAAAGAGCAATTACTCTATAAGCGTCCTATTATAGAGTGTGACGATGGAACACTGCTTGTTGGTTTTGATGAGGTAGCCTATACAAAGATTTTTTAAAGCCTTATATTTGATGGATACATTATGGGCAAAAATATTTGCCCATAATACTATTTAAACGAAGCAATAGTCGCTGCAACGGCATTTAAATCATCAGCACTTAAACCTGTCGCGATAGGCTTCATGACTGCTTTCATTGGTCCACCTTCACCATTTTTATAGCCATTGACTGCCGTAACAATTTTAGCAGCATCCCAACCTGCGATAATTTGAGACTTGTTAAGAGCAGCCTTACTGGCTTTTGCCCCGTGGCAAGAAAAACATTTTGACTGATAAATACTAGCCCCATCAGCTGCTAAAAGAGCTGTTGTAGACGCAAGAATGAGAGTTAAAAGAACTTTTTTCATAGATTTTCCTTATTATAGATAGATTAGTGTTACTATATAATAGCTCGCAATTGATTGTCATTGACGAAAGTCAAACACGTGTTCTATCACATTGACCACTCCTTTACCGTTTTAATAAACTTCATGGGTTACTGAGCTTTTAGCAAAGAATATGCTAGATTTTTATCTAGAACATTAATGACAATTTTTTGTTTTCGTGTTAAGCATTCAATAACTTCTTTGAGGAGGCTAGGATAGCGTGCTATTTTTTCTTTAAATAAATCGAAGCGAATGATTAATGCTTCTCCTGGAGAAAAAAACTTTACGGTTTCAGGATAACAGATATCAGCAAAATTAGCTTGTGCCCCTATAAATTCTCCTGCAACACAATCCATATTTTGTTGTGTTTCTCGAAATATTCTCAAACGCCCCGAAAGAAATATATAAAGATTACATGGAACATCTCCTTGCGTGTAGAGTACTTCATTATAGCTATAGTGCTTTATGTAAGAACATTGATGAATGTTGTCACAAAACAGATGTGTGAGATTTAAAAAATAAGGGCTTACATTTGTTTTAGTCATTCTCTTCTCCTTAAAAAGGTGGTTACGCCATTACGATTGATGGCGTAACAGATTTTTAGTGTACTTCTCTCCAAACTTTCATTTTCCATAAAAATGCAAGTAAAGTAAAGAGTGCCATATAGCCTACAAGTTTATACCCCAAGCCTTCTCGTTCCGCTTTTTTGCTATCACCGACTTCATCAAGATAGGCAATCACTTGCGCTTGCGCTTTTTCAGTTAATCCAACACGCGGCATAGAAGTTCCTGCGAGTTGTTTTTGTGGATTGTTGATAAAGGTATTAAGGTATGCTTCACCCCGTGAACGAATCATCATGGACAAATCTGGTGGTAAAGTTCCCATATAAGCTTTGAGCGCCTCTTTGTCACTTTTACTATAGACTTTATCATATTTCATATCATGGCATCTTTGACATGCATCTGCAAAAACCTCTTTATTACTGAGTGTTTTAGGTGCGATAGATTGAAGATAAGCGACAATGTCCGCTACTTCTTGATTGATATCGCCACCAAGACCATAAAAAGCAATCATTGGATGCAGTTTCGTTTCATTAAATTTATGTTCAACTTTTAACGCTTTGGTAGGCTCTTTAATTAAAGCTACTAAGAAGTTACGATCGTATAAAGCACCAGCAGTACTTAAATCAGGTGGAACAACACCAAAAGCACCTGATGCTGCTGCATCATCCATTGGAGGATTCATGCCTTGCGATTTAATGCCATGGCATCCCGTACAACCTGCTGCCATAAAGTTTTCAGCACCTTTAACAGGATCACCCACTTTATCCGTATGGCCTAAATCCTTAAAAGCGAAATCAGCAGGAGCGACGT
>JAQUVE010000036.1 GCA_028693565.1 Sulfurospirillaceae bacterium
AAAAAATGGCTGATTGGCTCATTGATTACAACACCATAATCCCTCATCATGGTTTACATATGAAAACTCCTGTACAATACCTTCTAGAAACTAACCCTCAGTGCCATATGTTATGGACTAATACATTTGCTTGACAAATAATCAAATTTTGTGTAGAATTTCAGCCTTAAATCGTCGCCCTTTGGCACTTTTTAAGGCTCGGGGCGTAGCGCAGTCTGGTTAGCGCACCTGGTTTGGGACCAGGGGGCCGAAGGTTCGAATCCTTTCGCCCCGACCATGTTTTTTATTATGGTGGGTGTAGCTCAGTCGGTTAGAGCATCAGGTTGTGGTTCTGAGGGTCGTGGGTTCGATTCCCATCACTCACCCCATTTTGTTTTAGCGCGATTTTGATGCGCTCGTAGCTCAATTGGATAGAGCAACGGACTTCGGATCCGTAGGTTGTAGGTTCGACTCCTTTCGAGCGCACCAACCCTAAAGCCGAAAACATGCGCTCTTAGCTCAGCTGGATAGAGCAACGCCCTTCTAAGGCGTAGGTCGCACGTTCGAATCGTGCAGGGCGTACCACTCTTTAAAGGCTTTTGCCTTCTTTTTTTATTTTTGTGTGCGGATATGGTGAAATTGGTAGACACGCCAGACTTAGGATCTGGTGCCGCGAGGCATGGAAGTTCGAGTCTTCTTATCCGCACCATCCCTATTTTAGGGTCTTTCAAACAAATTTACTTTCACTTTAAGAATACTTCAAAAACACTTTTTTACTACATTTTAACTACAACCACTAAATGGTGGTTTATTTTTTTCTTTTTAACATAATTTTAGAATCTCTATAAAATCAATCCATTTTTTTATGTAGCCATTTAAAAAATTAAAAATATACAACTTGATAATTGATCTGTGAGAAGAAAAAATAGAGTTATTAAGTTATTTAACATACCACTTAAATTAGTGGTATGTTAATCTAATCGTTAAAGCCTTTCTTCTATCACTGCTATCAATTTATCTCTCATTACCTCTCCAGATAATGCAGGTTTATGCAAAAGGTCTTCAATCTTATGAACATCCCCAAGAGTTTTCAACCCATATTTATTCATTAAAGTTTGAATAAAATAAATAACCTCATATCCTTCATCTTTATCTATTCTAATCCTATCTTGAATACCAGTATATTCTCCATCACCTAAATCCCTATTCCAAGTATATTGATACTTATGTGATTGTAAATCACTTTTTTTAACTTTTACAGCCATAAGTTATCCTAAATTATTGTTTCGAGTAGAATCTGGATTACTAACAGGAGTAGGTAATCCATTAATACTTCTAACATGATAATTTTGATAATTACCATTATTAATTTCTTTTACAAATTGACCTCTTGTCATATTTGAACCAGTATAGTTATCTTGAAATCTTAGATTTCTCCCAGAGCTACTTTCACTAGTAACGCTTACTCTTTTTCTTCCCATAAGGCTATCCTTTTTTAATTGGGTCGATGTAGTAAAAATATTAATAGACATTTAAGCTAGTTACTATTACAATATTGGTCTCAAATCAGTATTAGTAAGAGTTTTATTTTACTACGTTATTACTATATTTTAGTAAACCTCTATTGTGAGTATTTCTCACAATTTTAAACAATTAAAATTACTCCTTTAAAAATAAATTTACAAACTAGCACACTCCAGTACTGTCTGCCAATAAAATTATACAACTTTTAGTATGCGCCTGTCAAGTGTAGTTTCTTAAAAACCCAAAATAATGGAATGAAATTATATATATTTTTTACTAAAGTTTGCAATTAATGGATTAAAAGGGCTCTTATGAATGAAAGAATGATTAAGATATATATGGCTATATATAGCGATGTAACTTGCACGAAAGAGTATCTAAAAGACTATCTTGAAGTATCAAGTATAAAAACTGTTGAAAACAATATTAAGGATATCGATGATATTGTTTATGATATAAAATTAAGAAAATATAGGTTCAAAAATTTATTACCTAAATACATTCCAAATGAAACTTTTTTTAGCCTATTTAAAAGTGCAATAGTTAATAATCTTCTTAAAAATGACTTCTCGCTTTTAGAAAAGGATATTTCATCGTTCAAAACCAATGACATGATTAAAATTTCTGAATTATCCAATTTAGCAAAAAAAATTATCCAATTTAACAATGCTATAAAAGATAATTGTATATTAAAAGTTAAATATAAAAAAGCAGGAAAAGATTTAGAAGATAAATATATAAGACCAAATACTACTTTTTCAACAGGTTCTACATATTATGTATATATTACTTATGATGAATTAAATAAAGTTAATATAGGTGAAGAAAGAACATTTGCACTTAATGCAATTGGAGAGATAGAGTCAGTAGAATATTTAAATAATGTAACCTTTAAAAAAGAACAAAAAGGAAATGCATATGGAAGTTTTAAAAAAAATAAATATGTGATCCTTAATATGAATAGATTTAGTGCAAATTTTTTCAAAAGAGAAATATTATTTAATAATGATGCTTTTGAAATAATTGATGAAGAATTAGAAGGTGAATCAATAACCGTAAAAATGTATTATAATGAAATTTTTGAAGTTATTAAAATTATCCAGCAATGGATGCCACATATTGCGATACAAAATAATCCTGAAATAAGAAACGAAGTGTATCTTCAAATTCAAAAAAACTTATCAAAACTAGTGGAATGACTCTTTTGAAAAACCTACATTGAAACCTAATGTCAGAAAAAGTGGGTGATAGTCTATTTTTAGTATAAAAAGTGACCCTTTCAAGCTTAAACCATATCTTAATATGACTGGGGTCAGATATGTCCGTTTTTTAACAATCCCTGAAACCCTAGCCTCGCCGAGACGGATACATTTCAATCTCGGCGAGCTTTTCCTCAAATGCTAAAACTTCAACAGAACTATCTTTGTCAAAGGCACGATTCAAATCATCTTTAATGCGATGTTCATCAGGATTCCATTGTGACTCTTCAATAAGATATAAATCATTTTTATAATATCTATAGGACAAAAACACTTGGGTGCTTCTTCTTCCCTCTATAACAAGAAGCCCATCTTTTAATTTAAGACGCTTTATATCCAGCCATTGCATATATCGTATGTCTTTAAGATATAAATACTCTTCATGTATTGTATTACTTTGATAGCACAAATCAGAAAACATAAAAGATGTACCCAGAACTTCCCTTGGAAACATGGAAATATCTCTAATTATTTTAATATTATCAGGAAGAACATTAACATCCACACCCGAAACTAAATGGAATCTTTTTTCGCTATCTGCAACCTCATTTTCAAAAATATTAGTAAAATTTGGCACATAAGTATCTTTTTTAGTGCTTGCACTGTTTCTTAAAGAAATACTTTGTACGGCGGCCACTTTTTTAATATACTTTTGAGGCTTTTCTATTTTAATTAAAGAGTCTAAAATATTATATATGGTGTCAGGCTCTTTGGTAATGATTGTTTTTCTTTTGAGAGAGTGTCCTTTATAGGGTACATATATACTTTCACTCTCTCCATACCTATCAATCGTCTTTTTTACAAAAAAAGACTCACTATTTTTTAGATAATAGCAATCTAAAAAATTTGTGTAATCTTCAAAGCTTATCTCGTGTTTCGTAGAAAAATCATCGAGTAAATCAAACTGTTTTCTAGGACTATTAGGAAACGCATCATGTGCATCTTTAATTATTTTTATTTTAGACACTAACAATCTGTTTTTTTTCAAAACAATATATTCATCTTTCAAATAGGTATTTAAAAATTTAAAATAGGTTGTATCAGTTAAAGAAAAGTTTTTATCAATCGTATTAATCAAATACAGTTGCTCGCTGACAGAATAGAGATTATCAAATAGAAGTTCAATGACATCAGTAATGGACTTTAAAAACTCCATCTTAGGCCGTTTTTTTGCCCCGATTTCTAAAGGATTTCTTTTTTCACTTGATAAAATACTACTCAGCTTTTTAATAAAATGCTGAGAGTTAATTCGATCTTTAATCATAATATTTTCTTCTCATTGCTTTTCACTCCTCGGTTAGCCAAAACTCATTTTTAGTATTATTTAGCCACAAACCCTCTATGTTAGCTCTAAAAATACAAAGGTTGAGCCAATTCTTTCTCTAGTGTTTTAGTGTGCATCTCAATATCAAAAAGCATGTTGTCATCAAGAAATGTTTGCATTAAAACAATCTTATCAATAGCCCAAGGAAGACCGTGAAAAATAACATCCATATAAGATTTTTTTTAAAATTCCTGAGACGATAATAACCATTTTTGAGTTGAAAAGCAAATCTATTTTAGTAAGTAAAAAAATGTACCAAAAAAAGATAGTCAAAAAACCGCCAAAAAACTATGGAAAATGAGGGTAAGCGAGTTTGCCAAATGTATATACAAATTTCTACGCAATTTATATACCAATTCGGCATCTCGTTTTATGTAAATATTTTTACAAAATTTACATAAAAGATTTAGATATTACTGAAAAGCAGTAATAATCTCAAAATAATTCGATGTTTTGTAGCAAACGCACAAAGATTTTTGGCCTAATTTTTCACTAGATTTTCCATAAATATGATAAACTTTTACTATTGAAAGAGTATGCGTTTTCTTAATGATGAAAACATCACTAAGAGTCCTCGCTTTGGGCGAGCACCAGCGTATTCTTTCATCGGTTAGTATTTGCGTTTCGCTGATAGCTCTTTGCTTTCAGACATGACAACCTTAGAGGTTGACCAGCGTACTAGCCTTTCCAATCCATTCAAAACGCTCCAAAACCTTACGCCATTTATCCAATATTTGATAAAAAATTAAGATTTTGGAAACTCTTTTTCTAAATCAACACCATAGCAACAAAAAATCTTCTCAAGTTTCGCCATATCTTCATAAAATTGCCCTACAAGCAACGGGTCTAATTCATATTCAGCCTTACATGTAAGAAGCAATTTTGTATCATGACTTAACCTCTCAAGGCTCACACGAGTGTCCTCATCTACCTCGCCAAAGTGAAGAGCAGCAATAGATATAATATCATGCAAATCTCTAGCACTATATTTCATTTTCAGCTCTCCATCTCAAGAGCATGTTTAACTTATCACCGCTCAAGGCTTCACTAAAAACATTCAATTTTTCGATTAACTCCACACGATCAATTTCATCGAACATATAATCACACATCCTAAAATGCTTAGGATAAGCACTTTTCACAACAATAGCATTGAATAAAATATCTAAAAGAGCACGCATAGGAGTGGCCACCATTACGCCAGAGACTTCAAAACCTTTGTTAGTAAAAAATTCGGTATTGTCATAAATCCCATAATCTTCAAAAATATCCACCGCACCCGTGAAGTTTAAAGGATGAATTTGATAAAACTTATTTTTTAACATCTCAACCTGATGCCAGTCACACTGTACCCCATTACAGGGAATATTTAATGCCGATACCGCAGTGATGTATTTCATTTTTGTTGATTTAATAAATTTTGCTCGTTCACTTATCATAATTTTTAATCACTCTATGTTATCTTGTAAAAACAGACGCTTACTTGGCCATTCAAGTGCACAGAGTTTGCCATCATACACACATCCTGTATCAATACCACAGAAATTTTTCGTCATCCAAGACTCGTTAAAATGTTCATGCCCAAACACATTAAATACAGGATAGTGTAGATAATTTTTTTCATAACGGTATAAAGGTTTTTGCACACCATAAAGGATTGATTTTGAGATACGGTTGTTGCGTAAGCGCCTAGGATGTTTTGATTGATAAAATGGTAATCCAAACCCATGCGTTATAAAAAGCGTTTTATTGTTTTCATCTTTGATGGCATATTCTAGGTAATCGGGTAAGCTCTTCATCCATGTTAAATGCTCTTGCAAATCAATATTAGGGGAGTTAGTGTAACTTAACATAGTTTGTTCTCCACCGTTACCACTACTTAGCCAATCATGCATATTATTTGTTTCGTAAGCTTCGACCATAACGGCTTCATGATTGCCTTTAATACAATCATATCCACCGTTTTTAACATATTCAACAACACGAGCAGAATCGCAACCTCGGTCAATCAAATCTCCTACAAATACTAAATGTGATTTGTCTTTTTGTGGGAGTTGTTCAATGAGGGCATGGAGTGATTTGGCACATCCGTGGACATCACCAATAATGTATAAATGTTCTTCTTTATGTGAAAAAAACATTTATACTTCACGCTCACGGGTTATAACAGTCAAAGATGGATAATGCAATGCGCTCAACTTGCCAAATCCTTTTTTGTCTTTGTAGGCTACACCAGTATCAATCATAGCGTATGTGTCAGTCACAATCGCCTCACGCACAGGATAATGACCAAAGACATTATATATTCCATTCTCGACCTCTCTAGCGGTCTCAAAATACTTCTTTTTATCCATGTGCCGCCAAATTATATCTCCACCATCATATTCGCAATAGATATGCTCTTTGTTAATCCACACATGATGAAGATAAGAATGTGAAACAACCAGGGGCTTATGGCCGTCAATCTCAAAGTGCAAAAAATACGGAAGTTGTCTTATCCATCTCAAGTGACCCAAACCTCTTGCTTTGTGCGCCTCAAAATTTGAGGTATCATAAGAGTTTAGTGTTTCTTGACCGCCATTAATGAGCCACAAACAATTCGTATCGTGTTCATGGGTAGAGTTTAACATCATTAACTCGTGATTGCCAAGGACACAAAAATAGTTATTTTCCATCACAAAATCAAGAACTTCGGCAGACTTCTCGCCTCGATCAACCAAATCCCCAACAAAACATATTTTGGCATTGATTGGAAGTTTTTGAATGAGTTGCATTAATATGTCATACTCACCATGAACATCACCAATGACCCAAATGCCCGTTTCGTCTAATTTCATTAACTCAATCCTCACGCTTATCTATTTTTAAAAGTAAACTATCTCTTTGCTTACTATTTCCCATGCTTCCACTTCGCTGAAACCCTGCTCCATCAGACTCAACAGGGATTTCATGGCTTCTGTTGCTTTCGCTATTTGAAACTTTAACAATGTGCTCTCTTGTTCGAGCTGCTTGTAAAGCTCTTTTTTGTTCTTTTCCATATAAATGTCGAGTATCGTTCTGATACTCTCTACTGAATAGTTTTTTGTTTCTGGTAATTTCATCTTATTTCCACCTCTAAATTTTCATTAATAGTAATTTCTTTGGTAACAATTTGATTAGGCTTTGACAACTCATGACTGTACCCTAACGCATTAGTGATAATCTCTTTATCATGCCATGAAAAGCTTTTGCTCTCATGCGTATGGCCATAAATCCATAATTTTCCACTCATATTTTTTACTAAATCCTCTCCATCAAAACAAAAAAATGAGGTGCTAGGATTTCTTGCATAAGGCGTGTTTTGATGTTCACATAAAGTGCTTGGATTGTAATGGCTTACCATGACATCACACGCACGATGAACAGCTTTTAATTTGGCATACTCTTCCTCAAAAAGCTCATCAAATAAGCTTAGTTTGGTATAGCGCTTATCGTTGATGCAATCGCTCCAAAGCTCTTGTAAAAATCTATCGAAAGAGGAATAATAATGAGAGGCTTGCATTTCATTAAGAAGTCTTTGATTTTTAAGCACATAGGCACTATGATACCAACCCGTAGCACCGCCAAATTTAATTCCCTCAATCTCTTCTATTGTGCCATCAAGCACAATCATTCCAGCTTCTTGATACCTATTCTTTGCTTCTGCTGCTTTTTCAATACCGTTTTGATAGAGTGTTTTATATTCACGATCTGCAACATAAAAATCATGATTTCCCAGTGTGAGGATAATTTCTTTATAATAGAGCTCTTTGAGCATTTTTAGAATATTGATATTTTGTTCAATACTATGACCAATATCGCCCGCTAGAATAAGATAATTGCCCTGGGGTTTAAGCTTACGCCAAAAACCAACAATGGCATCTTTAGGAGGAGAGAGTTTATTTTTATTATTTTGATGAGGATAGCCAAACCAACTATCAAAATGTGTGTCGCTTAATATATCTATTCGAGCCATTGCGAGTACTCCGTTTATCCTTATCTTATTTAACTTATTAATGTTTTTTAACTTCTTCAATTAAAAGCTTTTTTGCATAAGCCGTAATGTCTTTACACCCATTTTTTAAAGCAATAGGCGTTAGGATATCTATCACCTCTTGTGAAATATAAAACTGAATCCGTTTATCTTGTTTTTGATAATCTAAAATCAAAGGGCGACCAATTTGTTTTTCAACTTTTTCAAAATGGTTAGAACCTGCTTTTTGATCTTCTTTTTTAAACCCTTTAAAACTCATATCACTTGTCCTTTTTCGATGTATTAATTAAGTTAATTAAGTTATTAAAATCATTTGCAATTTTTCGGTAATTAAATCCATTTAATCCACCTACTGCTTGCATTTGCGCAACAGTTTTGTGTTCTGTAAATACATTTTGTAATGCAGTAGATCCACGAAGTGGACAAAGAGGCAAATGATCTAAACTAAATGCTTTTAGTGTGTCCAATAATGCTTTATAGCTTTGTTCTTCCTCTTTTATTTTATTAGGAACAAGGATGATATTTTTATTAAGTGGTAAAACTGAATTTATCGCCTCTAATGTAACTTGAACATCTGCTTGTTCAACTAAAAAAGGAATAATGATAATATCGGATTTTTTTAGTACGGGAATCATATATTTAGTGATACCACCTCCAAAGTCGTAAATCACATCATCTAAGTTATTTGGGATTGTCTCATTTGTAATTAATAGATGATCTGTGTCTAAATAGTTTTTAAGTACCGTGTATGTTTCATTGGCAACAATACCAAAATCAAAAGTGTACGCAAGATTGAGAGCTATCGAGGTTTTACCTTGACCGCCCTTGAAATTCATAATTGAAATTCGCATATATAATTCCTTTTATAGCTTATTTATGTTATTTTAGTTTAATAACTTAAATAAGTCAAGAAATTATACAAATTTTTGAGCACTACAAAAAATAGGCCGATAAGTTTTCTTTTACACCAATTGTTATGCAAACGGTAAACTTAGGCATACATTCTTAAGGATATAGTCGTGTTTTTGGCTTTTAAGAAAATTGCATATGACTAGATTTGCACTTCGCTTGACACTAGGTTACCGATTGAATTTAGTTTTATGCTTTTAGCCCTTTCAAAATCAACTCATAAACAATATTTGCCAATCCTTCTCTAACCTTGTCTTGACTAAGAACTTGTGTTGCCATATTTTGATGCGCATCTAAACTACTAATAACGGCATCATTGATTGCTATCTCAAAGCCACCAAGCATTGCTTGCTCTTTAGTATTGTTTTTAACCTGATCTACGACTTTATTATTTTCTAAAACTTTATCCGTAATGGTTCTGGCATAATTTAAGACATCATCATCAGTAAAGTTGCCTTCAAAGAGTGAATTTATCTTTTGCACGATATGGGAAAGAAACTCTTTCTCAGGATCTTTAGCAACTCCTGAGCCAACGTCGGATATTGGGTCTATGGTCGTGTTACCTTCTAGTTTAATGCTTAACTCATTTTGTTTATGGAGTCTATAGTGGGTTAACTCGATCAATGAAATATCGATATCTGGAGTAATGTTGACTGTTTTAAGATTTGGGATCAAACCCTTTGTAAATGCCCACATCTTTTCAAGCTCTGCATCATGATAATCAACAATTTGAGATAAGAATTCATACATTCTCACGAATGAAATCATATCTTTTTTGAAAAGTTCCAAAGCATTCTTTTTTTCATATGCTTCTTTAAGATCATGTTCGGAATTGAGGATAAGTTTATTGTCCTGATTCTGCTTTGCATTTTCTAGCAAATTTTTCAGTGTATTTATCTCTTCAAGAGCTTCTTTATAATGGGTTTTATACCTATCAACAGAAGGTTTAAGTGCACTGCTCATAGCCGCTTGAGTTCCTTTTGGATTGAAAAAGGCTTCTGCATAATTTTCGATATCTTGATTACCAAAAATGGCATTGCCTTGAAGCTTTGTTTGCATTTGATAGATAAGATTAGGATCTGTCACATCTTCTAGTTCTGTTGTTTTATAGTATGGTTCAAACGATGCTTGTATCTCTTCGGCTTCATTGACAAAATCAAGCACAAATGTTATTTCTTTGCCCGCATAGATACGGTTTAGGCGTGAAAGTGTTTGAACACAATCTACACCACCTAATTTCTTATCTACATACATAGCACACAGTTTTGGTTGATCAAATCCTGTTTGAAATTTATTGGCTACAAGCATGACTTGATACTCTGAGGTATCAAATGCTTTTCGCATATCTCTACCTTTGAGATTTGGGTTCATAGTAGATTCTGTGTATTCTTTTGTAACGCCTTCACTGTCATCGCTAATGGAGCCTGAAAATGCTACCATAGCTTGCATATTGGGTATGTGATGCTCTTTGATGTATTTATCAAAAGCGATCTTGTAACGCACAGCAGATTGCCTACTTGATGTCACCACCATCGCTTTTGCTTGATTGTCGAGCAAGTGAACAACATGTGTTTTAAAATGCTCAATGATGATTTCAACTTTTTGAGCAATGTTATGAGGATGGATATTGAGCCATTTGGCTATTTTTGTTTTGGCACGCTTGCTTTCAACCTCTTCATCTTTATTGGGATTACTGTGCTCAAGCTTGTAGAATCGTTTATAAGTTGTATAGCCTCTTAAAACATCTAATATGAATCCTTCTTCAATGGCTTGGCGCATGGTATACAAGTGAAAAGCTTGTGGCTTATTATCAATCGATGGTGCACGTGTAGGATCAGGCAATACCCCAAACATTTCAAGTGTTTTTGCTTTAGGTGTGGCGGTAAAAGCATAATAGCTTAGGTTTTTATTATCGGCTCTTGCTTCAAGAGAAGCTACAATAACATCTTCTGCACTAATTTCTACACCTTCTTCAAGCTGTTCAGCACTTAAAACCTCTTTGAGTTTTTTCGCACTAGAACCTGTTTGGCTAGAGTGTGCTTCATCAGCGATAATGGCGTATTTGTTTCCTTTAAGCGATGTTCGTTGTTGTATAGCATCGAGTACAAAAGGAAATGTTTGAATCGTTGTGATGATGATTTTAGCGCCGCGCTCAAGCGCATCTGCAAGTTGCGTTGATTTAGATTCATTTGAGCCTTCTCGGCTAATCCCTACGATAACACCTTCTTTATGCTCAAAACTTTGAATTGTTTCTTGGAGTTGGCTATCAAGGACTGTTCTATCAGTAATCACAATAACTGAATTAAAAATGGAATTGCCATCTAAGCCATGCAAAGAGGAGAGTTGATGTGCAAGCCATGCGATAGAGTTACTTTTACCACTACCTGCACTGTGCTGAATTAGATAGTTTTTTCCACTGCCATTTGTTTTAGTATCTGCTAATAACTTTTTAACAACATTAAGTTGATGATAACGGGGAAAAATAAGTGTTTCTGCTTTATATTTTCTGCCTTGATGATCTTCTTTTTCTTTAACTTCAAGGTGAACATAACGGTTTAAGATACCCAGTAATGTCTCTTTTTCAAAGATTTCTTCCCAAAGATACGATGTTGCATAACCATTAGGATTTGGAGGATTTCCAGCACTACCGTCCACTTTGCCTTTATTAAATGGCAAGAAGAATGTTTTTTTACCTGCTAGTTTAGTAGCCATATACACTTCATCAGTACTTACGGCAAAATGAACGATGGCTCTTTTTTTAAATTCAAGTAACAGCTCATTTTTAGGATCTCTATCGTTTTTATACTGCCATATTGCGTCTTGAACATTTTGGGTGAAGTCTGTTTTTAGCTCTAGCGTGGCGATAGGAATTCCATTGATGAAAAGAACAAGATCAACGCTGTTTTGATGTGATTTGGAGTAGTACACTTGCCTTACTACCCGTAAGATGTTGGCATCATAACGCTTTTGTGTATCAGGGTTAAAGAGTTCTGGTTTAAATTGGCATAGTTTGAATTTTGAACCTATGTATTTGAGTTCATGTCGGAGATAATGAAGGCTTCCTTGGGAATCGAGTTCTTGAGCAACAAACTTGAGCAACACATCATCTGTTTTAGCGCCTTCGCGTTTGAGCATTTTTTCATAAGCGTCAGGTTGAGTCGATTTGATATATGTTAAAAGGTCTTCTGGATAAAGCGCTAGGTCTTTATCGTATCCTTGACTAGTGCCTTCCGTCCATTCATGTGTTGTAAGGTTGGCTACTATCTCAGTTTCAAATACATTCTCTTTATGTTTGTCTAGTATGCTCATTTTAGCCTCTTAATGTCATTTTCCAGTTCTTTTAAGCTCTCTATTTTTTGCAATTCTTTTTGATTTTCTTTGTATTTTGCATATTCTTGTGAGGATTTTTCAAGTGCGTATTCATGGCTTATTGAGCCTTTATGATTGAGCAGTTCTCTGCCATTGATAGACAAAATAGCATCAAGCCTTTCAATCCAATCTTTCATTGTCATTGGTTGTTGTTGACTTGCCATCGTTTCGGCAAATGCAAGATATTGTTCTACTAAAAGCCCTAGTAGTTTGATCTCATCTTCATTGAGATAGTTTTTGGCAATACTGACATCTTTTTTGGTGATATTTTTATCTGATTTATCAAATGATTGCATTCCCAAAAGTGGTAAGCTCATATCCACTCTAGCATGAACAAGTTCTGCTGCGGTTTTTGAGGATATCGCCCAAAGAAGTTTGTTTTGTACGATTTTGAAAAATTCTATAGTTTTTTCATCTTTTGGATCATAATCGATACTGGTCATATAGATATCTTTAATTTTTTGGTAGAAAAAGCGTTCAGATATGCGTATATCACGAAGTCGTTTTTGAAGTTCATCAAAATAGCCCATAGTGGTGCCACTTTTAAACCGTTCATCATCAAGAGCAAAACCCTTCGTGATGTATTCGTTCAATCTTTTAGTCGCCCATATTCTAAACTTTGTGCCTTGGGCAGATTTGACCCTAAATCCAATGGCAATAATCATATCTAAATTATAAAAATCAATCTCTCGTGCGACTTCTCTTTCACCTTCGATTTGAACTGTTCGGAATTTCCGAACAGTTGCTGTTGGCGCTAACTCACCCTCGTCAAAAATATTTGAGATATGTTCACTAATCGTCGCTTTTGACTTGCCAAATACCTCACAAAACTGGGCTTGAGAGAGCCAAATACTTTTCTCTTCAAACCGCACATCTACTTTAATATCTCCACTATCATTTTGATAAATCAACATTTCACTCATGCCATCTCTCTTACATCAATTTTACCTGTAACGGTTGCACTTATTAAGGCCGTTCGTCGCTCATTTAGGAGTTCTATGGTTTTTGATACTGAATCAATAATCTTTTTTTCAACTTGAACAATTTTGGAAATCTTTAGTTGTTCATTAAGACTGGGAACAGGTATTTTTTCTTTCATCAAGGTATTAATATTCAAAGGACGATTTCTGCCAGCTGAACCAACTGAATTTTCATTTAATATAAAATCACCAATTTTTGTAGTCAAAAAAGCCCATAAATATTCTGTATTGATTATATTCTCTTTACCTCTAAGAACTGGATATCGATGTGATACGATACAATTGTTTTCACTTTTGCCCGCCAATGCTACAGAGCCTTCCCATGCAAACTGACCACTTAATATTAGGTCTCCATTCTGAATCCAATAAAAATCAGAATCGCCCAACTCTGAACCTTCTTTGGGCTCTTTATGAAATAACCCCCGACCTCGATTGTATAAGCCAAGTGCAATATATATTTCTTCCATTTTTCTGTCTACTGGTCTAAAAATTTGATCTACAACCATCCCTAGTCGCATACTGACAATTTTATCTTGCATAATGATATTCTCGACTGCAGCTTGTCGCTTTTCTTTGAGCAGTTCAATAAGGTTTTGTTGTTTTTGAATAAGCGTATCTATTTTACATGTAGCGTTGTCTAGGAAATTCGCAATTGCTTGTTGTTCATTCTTTAGAGGAAGAATCAAATCCACTTGTGAAAAATTTTCAAATCTTAATGCTTGTCCATCTCTTATTAAATTAGATGTATTTTGCAAAGCTTTTATGTATGGATTACTTTTGAAAAGATATGAAAAAAATTTTGGAATAATCATTTCATTCGGAACTATACTAATATATGCGGAACTGATACTACCAGAATATATACATAATTCAAGCCCTCCTTGAAAACTGCGCATACTTATTATAAAATCACCCTTTTCTGCATGCTTTAACATATGACTACCAGTTAGAACTTGTGTTACATTGCGACCTTCAATGTCCATGAATTCTTTTTGATAAATAATCCCGTACTTTTGTGATGCAGTTAATTGCTCATCATCGTTTCTTGCTTTTTCGTTTCTTTCACTGAATAGTCTTTTGCTTCTTATTACTTCCCAATGCCCAGGCACTTCCCCAAGCCATAAAACCCCACTATCCTTATATTGTGGATAAGGCTGATACTTACTCACGAATGTACCTCTTGTAATAGTTCCATCATCTCTTTTGTTAGAGCATCCAGTGCACTATCTATGTCTTGAAGACTTCGTGGAGGCGTGTATTCATAAAAATGTCGATTGAAAGGTATCTCATAGCCGACAATGCCTACTTTACCATCTTTGGCATCACAATGTTTTTTATCTTCACTGATAAAAGCATCGCTTACATGTGGCAGTACTTCTCTTTTAAAATAGTCTTTCATATCTTCGTTTAAAGGCACATTTTCATTGTCTCTTGCATCGGTATCTATTTTAGATTTGCCTTTAACAAGAATGACTTTGCCATTATCATCTTTTAATGGTCGCTCAACCGTGATGCGCCTATAACCAAAGTCAGTTGTGTTAAATATCTTAGAGACTTTACTCTCTTCAAACTCACCATAGATTTTAACAATTTCATTAATTTGCTCATCAGTCAGTTGCTTGCGTTTACTACCGAGTGATTTGCGCATAGATTCACCCATGCTTGAAGCGTTAATGAGCTGAACTTTGTTTTTTCGATGGCCTTCTTTGTGGTTGGAAAGTATCCAGATGTAGGTACTAATACCTGTGTTAAAAAACATATCAGTTGGCATAGCAACAATGGATTCAAGAAGGTCATTTTCCAAGATATAACGGCGTATCTCACTCTCACCACCACCGGCACTGCCTGTAAACAAGGGAGAGCCATTAAGGATAATGCCGATACGGCTTCCGCCTTCTTCCTTGGGTCTCATTTTGGAGACAAGGTGCAGTAAAAATAAAAGGGAGCCGTCACTCACCCTTGGAAGCCCTGGGCCAAATCTTCCTGCATAGCCTTTTTGGATAGACTCATCGGTAACGACTTTTTGAACCTTTTTCCATTCAACCCCAAACGGAGGGTTGGAGAGCATATAGTCAAACTTTTGATGTGGAAGTTGGTCATCACTTAGGGTATTGCCGTACTTGATATTGGAGACATCTTGTCCCTTTATCAACATATCGGCTTTACAGATGGCATAGCTTTCAGGATTTAACTCTTGCCCAAAGGTGACAAGTGTTGCGTTTTGATTAAGTTCATGGATGTATTCACTACC
Organism: Sulfurospirillaceae bacterium; assembly: GCA_028693565.1. Classification (GTDB taxonomy): domain Bacteria; phylum Campylobacterota; class Campylobacteria; order Campylobacterales; family Sulfurospirillaceae; genus Sulfurospirillum. Next base: position 15,608 of record JAQUVE010000036.1, read on the forward strand.
ACTGGAGAGAAATCCGCCAGTTCCTGCTGTTGGGTCGTAAAGACTTCTTACAACACCAGATTTTGTGAGCAAATCATCATCTAATGTAAAAAGTAATGATGTTGTAAGTCTTACAATATCTCTTGGCGTAAAGTGCTCACCGGCTGTTTCATTGGAAGCTTCTGAAAACTTTCGAATAAGCTCTTCAAACATCAATCCCATTTCATGATTTGAAACATGTTTTGGAGAGAGATCAAAGGCTGAGAATTTTTCAACAATGAGATAAAGAAGGTTATTTTCATTGAGCTTTTCAATGAGTTTGTTAAATTCATATTTCTCAAATATTTCTCTAGCGTTAGCACTAAAGTTGTTGATATAGCTTTCAAGATTATCAGCAATATTATTTGGATCTGCCATAAGTTTTGAGAGTGTAAAAGTTGATGTGTTGTAAAAACTATTATTGGATTTTCGTATTAGAAATTGCTCAAGAGGTATGCCTAAATTTTTACGAGCTTCATATTCTGCAATAACGACATCTCTGGTCGCATCCAAAACGCACTCAAGGCGACGAAGAAGTGTGAAAGGTAAGATGACTCTGCCATAATCGGATTGCTTATAGTCTCCTCGTAAAAGATCTGCTGTACTCCAAATAAGTGCTGATATGCTCATAATACTTCTTTCTTTAAAAAATTAAAATATAGTTTATCTTTAAGAGGGTTAGAAAAGGCTTTTGGAAGTTTTCTCTAACCCTCCTAAAGCCAACATGCAGAATCATTGTATGGCATTTGTTAAAAGAACTGCGTGTAAAAATATATAAAATAAATTTTCTCGAATTAACGATTACATATTGAGGTTGATAATGTAAAAGCGCATGGTTTACCCTCTTCAACTTGCCAATGATGCCTATCCATTTCTCCTGTACATGCTACGTCCTCTAAAAGTGCTCGTGTTTCATCTTGTGTGCAAATAAGCACTATTGCATGTCTATTTTCATTTAAAATTTTAACTTTATAGCCACTGAAAGATGCTCTTAATGAACTATCGTCCTTCGTAGAAAATTCTAAAAGTTCCTCATCAGATAAATTCTTATCTGGATTTTCATATCTTACTGCCGCTTCAACCGTTGAAGAGAGTTTTGTAAGCACTGATGCTAATGTAAACATATTCTCTTGCTCAACAGTAGATTTTGCTGCACAACCTGATATGATTAATAGCACACTAATTAGAGAAAATATATATTTCCTTTTCATGATTAAGCCCTCCACATTACAAATTTATCATTCATATCTTTACCTGTATCTAGATTCCAATTTGCTATTACAGTCTGATAACTTTCGTTTTTTCTAAATACCCCTTGCGCTACAACATTCCACATTCTTCGAACATTGTGAATTGCATGTTCAAATATCTCATCATATGTCTTTTGCCCTTCTGGTGATTCTAAATTTTCAATATATTGCGGATCTATCTCATCTTGGTTTGGATATGTTAACCCTGCATCAACTGCAACATGCCTAGCTAATGGAAAGAGATGGCTGCCTTCTTCCCCATAGTTATCGACAATGTCACCAAATTTTTCATGCCATTTATCTATATCTGGTGGGTTTCTAGTAAATTCATCACTATGCGAATGACTTAGCATGTATGTCCATACACTCAAAATCGTAGGATCAATTTTGTTAGGATTAGATTGATATGAACACATTTTAATGCCAGAATCCAGATGTTCGGAAATACCTATACCTCCAAGATTAAGTCTTTGAAAGATATACGCATCTTGATTCATTTCACATCTTCTATGCGCAGCTTTGTTCTCAGCATAATCGCCAACTTTTAATTGTACAACTGGATGAATCGTAACATCCGTTACAACATGAGCGACATAGCCTAGTAGCCAACTAAATGCTTTTTCTTGTTCATTTCCACTGAGCGTATCTCTTATAAATTCAATACCTTGTTGAATCATACTCCCAGTATTTTCATAATGCATCAAATCAGCCCATTTTGCAGCATCACTATCTCCAACACATAAATACGGATAATCGGGACTAACACATCCCAATTCGCAATATTTGAATTTTCTCAATATAGCAGAAATAGCTGATACTGGAAACCCATCCAACTTCTCAAGTTCTTCTACTTCTTTAGCAATATTAACTACGGTCATATGTGCATAAGCTCCTGGCATATTAATCCTTTTAAATTTATTTTTAAAAAATTTCCAACCTACTCAAAATATCAAATAGCTTGAGCCTCTTTAATCTATTTATAAATATCTTCATATTTATAATTTTACTTACGGCCTTTACGAGTTTGACTCAAGGCACTGCCTGCTAATGATTTACAAGTCTTGCTTGAAGAAGCACTTTTAAGTACTTTTGATGCTTTTGAAGCAACACTTGTTGATGTTTGCTTTTTATTTGCCATTTTTACATCTCCTTTCATAGTTATTTAACAAGATTCGTTTACCGTCTGAATCAAAAGTTATATTAAAAGCGACATTTTTTACAAAACAAAATTATCAAATAGTCCAATTTTATAAAGGATATAAAGAATAAAAAGTAAGATTAGAAAAAATAAAACAACAAAATATCCATTTACAATTAAATATACAAAAGTGGCTAAAATAGGTACTACTATAAAACTAATTAATAAATTTTCTAATTTCCGTCTTTGTCTATTTGAATAGAAAACTTCATGACGCATATAAAATCCAATAACAGCTATACATGCTATTATTAGCAACAACGGCCACATTGCTTCATATAGATTTGATAAAGAGTTTTTTATAATTTCTTGAAAATTTATCATTTTCTTTACTCCTAAAATTATTTATAATTGAAGTATAGAATGAGTGCTGGCAAAAAAACTTGCCAGCTTAAAATTTGAAGTCTATTTTGTGTAGTTTTGTATATTTTCCAAAATTTTATTTTCTAATTCGGGAGGGTATAAAACTTTAATTTTTGGAAGATATTGTTGTATAGTAGGTAGAATTTCTTCTATTTTTGTAACATCTATTCTACATATTTGATATTCATCTACAACACTATTGTCAATCCACTGGGTGGAGGAAAGCGGAATACGCTCAAAATATTTGACAATATCTTTGTGAATTAAAAGTTCTACCGTTTCGTGATTTTTACTCAAATCAAAATATGCATTTATGCTTGTATTAAATTTTCTAAAGAAGCTAATTTTTGGGTATTCAAAATTTTCATCCAAAATAAATATATTTTTCATACTTTTTAAATGAAAATTTTTTGATTCTTTTTCACCAGTCTCTTTCACTATATTAAAGAGGTACAAATACCAATATCCTTCTAATGTAACAATTTTAAGCGGTTCGATTACTCTATCTTTATTATTATAGAGACATGAAACTCTTTTTTTCTGACGTATAGCATTCAATAGTAAGGTCATCATTTCTTGATGCTCTATATCTAATTTTTCTTTTCTTGTATTTTTAAAAACTTCATTAGAAAAAACGCCTTGTTGAAACTTATTCAATAACTTGTTTGCATCTTGAATGATTTCATCACTAAAATTAGACACATAATTCTTCATCATTTGTAAAGAAACCAATTCTTTTGCAGATAAAATTGTTTTTTCTCTCAAGTCTTCTTTAGCTACCCACCTTTCTGTGGCTGGGTCATAATCAATAATTTTAGGGAAAAGAGGCTGTATATTATTTTTTATTTTACTTCTGATAGTTCTTTCTGGAGTTCCATATTTTTTTTCCAATGCTTTGACACTAAAACTACCACCATTCAATAATGTCTGCATCATTTCAATTAATAATTTTGTATCATCTCTTTTCACTAAAACTCCTTTTTCAATTTCCCCAATACCTTCACCATCGCCAAAGTATCAAGCTCACAATACTTCAACAACTGCTCTCGCACTACATTTTGCTCTTCCAAACTTTTTACATGTAAAGATGCAAAGGCGTTCATGGCTTCCCCTCCATTTTGAATACCAACTAAGTTTTTATAGGCTAATTCCATCTCGGGCACAAGTGCAGGAAGGACATATTTGATGGAGTAACTACCTTGCATGGTTGGGGTGACATAGTGTCCTTTTTGGAATGGAATCATTAAATCTTTAATGTTGTCGTGTAGGTGCATAAGCTTTACATGTAAGTCTGGAAACAGCTGGGCAAGTGAAGCGATAACGCCTTTTTCAAAGCTCATATTGTATGTCAAAATGTTTACATGTAAAGGTATATCTTCAACCAGTTTTTCAGCCAACGCACGCCTTGGGTCAACTCCTGCCTCAGCTAAAAATGCTTTATGCTCCAACGTACCATCTTCGTGTTCTACATGTAAAGAGTATTGAAACGGTATTTGTTTGTAGGGGCTAACACCGTTCCACACTGGCACGGCTTGTTGAAAGGTCTCAAAGTCGAGATGATAGATGGGATAGGTGAGTGTTTCTAAAAACTCAGCGATTGAATCATGGTCGATGAACGTGTGTTGTTTTTTCCAGTTCTCAACCTTTTTCCATTGGATGGGTGTCATCGCAAAGTTTTCGGGTATGTCTTCGATCGCCACGATGTTTTGTGCATAAAGCTCTTGTTGTTTTTTACTGCCAAGATTGAAGATGTTGAAAATGCTATACTCTGGGATATTTCGCTGAACCTTCCAACAATACGTCTTTGCATCGCACTCATACGGGTCATTGCACTGTTTTCCAATGTCGATGTTTGGCTCATGGACTTTATCGTCCAGATACGCCTCAAACATTTCAAGCCTTTTTGGAATTGCTTCTTGCAAATCTCGCACTTCACCACTGACATCGACCACCACAAAAAGCTTTTCAATCTCCAACACTTCTTCTCGCACATAATTTGAGTTGATATGCACCACATGACACGCCACAACCCTAAACCCAAGGGCTTCTAACACATACAGCTGAATGGAAACATCATGCAGATAGATAGGCTTCACATCGGTGGAACTCTTCACTTCATACAGCTCCAAGCCAAGAGGCGTTTGGCGCAAGATATCCACCATCACCACGATACCCTCATAGATAAATGTTGCCTCGTAGATGTTTTCCACACCCTCATCAAGATACGCTTTGGTCAGCCTCGCCATGCTTTTAAAATCGTGTGCATCAAAAGGTATCTCACGCCCATTCGGAAACAGCTCACATGCCAAATCCCCCACAACATTACCCGTCTCAAACCGAGCTTTGGCACTGGCATCAGGTGGGGTTAAAACCTCTGGTTTATACTTTTTTAGCCAGAGGGATTTTGGGCATTGGATGGCTCGGGTGTAGAGGGATTTTGAGAGGGTCGGTAGTGTCAAAATAACTGTGTAAATCCAAAAATTTAATTTATCAGGAAGGCTTGAAAGTTGCTTTATCTGGTAAATTTATTCAAAGGATTTACAAATGAACATTTTAAATAAAGAAGAACTTCA
>JAQUVE010000037.1 GCA_028693565.1 Sulfurospirillaceae bacterium
TCCTCAAAATCACCAATTAATTGATATTCGTGGTGGCAAGATGGATATGTTGGTGGATATGCCAATACCTTTAGGTGAGCCTCATGATGCTGTGGCAATTCGAGTGAGCAAACTCAATCCAGAAGTTCGTTACCAAATGGGAACTAATACCCGTACGGGTGAGATTCATGAAGGAAAAACACTGGCTGGTCAAGAGCGAATTGAGCGCAAAGGTAACAATGTTACGGTTTATGCGACGTTGGTAAGATCACACATCAATCCTGAGCGTATTACGGTAAATAAAGGTGATAATGTCACCATTTATATGACGAACTTAGAGCGAGCGGAAGATGAAACCCATGGTTTTACGGTCGATAATTACAATGTTCACGCTTCTGTTGAACCTGGTAAAACATCAACTGTTAAGTTTAAAGCGGATCTAGAAGGTGTATTCCCATACTATTGTACAGAGTTTTGTTCAGCACTTCACTTAGAGATGATGGGTTATTTGATGGTTAAAGACCCTAACAAAAAATATGAAAGTGCTCAAAAACTTAAAATGGCAACGATGAGTAAAGAACAACTCAAAGCAGAATATGACAAAACGGTTGCGGTCAATAAAGCAACAGATGATGTCATCCAAAGCGTTGTGAAATTCTTGAAAGATAACCATTTTGAAAAACATGAAACCATTAAAAATCTTGTGACGGATGCGTTGGATCAATACGGCAAAATTCCTGAGCAAAAGAAATTTTCAGATATGGCGGTAAAAGCAGGCGATTTGGAAAAAGCGGTCTTGTTTGAAAATATGATTTGGCAGTATATGGTTAAAACAGCGGACGTTGGCATTCGTGCCAAAGATTTGTTGGTAAAAGCAGTTGCATCCAAACAATCTCCAGAAGCCAACAAAGGTGAGCTTGCGTTTAATGAAGGTGGTTGTTCGGGATGTCATGTCATTGGAAAAGTAAGTTCTGGTCCTGATCTTACAGGTGTATTGGGACGTCATGAAAATGGTGAAAAATGGGTCGCTGATTTTATCAAAAACCCTGAACACAAATTTAATGACCCTTATGTTAAAGCGATGATTGACTACTTTAACCTAAGAATGCCAAACCAAAACATGAAAGATTCTGAGATAAAAAGTATTATCGAGTATCTTAAATGGATAGATAGTAACGCTAATCTATTCTAATGTAAACAATCACTAAAGGGGATTTCTCCTTTAGTGATTGATGTGTATCATTGTTTAATTGTTAAAAGACGATTACAATATATTTACATGTACGCTATGTTTATCTTACATGTAAGCATTTTCATGAAAAGGATAACAATGCATCCAAGTTTTCTAAAATCCAAAATCTTTGCTGTCGTAGCATTAGTGATTTTGAGTGTGTCATTTACGATACCCATGGTAGGGTTTCATGGTGCACTGAACAATATCCATGATAATCAAAAAGTTTCCACAGTTTCTACAACATTATGGAATATTTATAACCAAGGTAGATATAAAAGCACCACAACACCCAAAGGGGCTCACAATAATTTACAAAAGATGATTGAAACATCATCTGAAATTGGTGTAGCGTCGCTTCCTTTATGGGCTGTCTCACTAGAAGCTCCTAATTATCCCAAAGAGGCATTTCCTGAGGGCATTCCTGTCTATTTTCATTTTGATGGGTTTAGTGGAGAAGTGCATGAAATGAATACGATCAACCATTATATTGGGATGGATCCTATGTGGCGTGGAGGAATTTTTGAGCGAGAAATCGGTATTTATGCCCTTCTTGGTTTAAGTTTGGTCATGATCTATTTTATCGCCTATAATCACAAAATATGGACCTATTTGATGTTTATTCCTGTAAGTATTCCTGTTTTGTTTATAGCAGATTATTCTTATTGGCTCTACTGGTTTGGTCACAATCTTCATGATTGGGGTGCGTTTAAAATCAAACCTTTTATGCCAACGGTCTTTGGTGATGGTAAAGTGGCACAATTTACAACGCACTCATATCCAACGATAGGCTTTTATCTTTTAGTCATCATTAGTTTATTTAGTTTATTGGCCATCCTTGCTAAAAGCAAAGCGATTAAAGAGAGTAAAGTAAGTTAAGTTGATGAAATACATACTTTTGGCTTGCATCATAGCCTTTTCATTTATCGAAGCAACGAATGATTTCAAATATGATGTGAGTGAAAAAATAGTCACCTATAAAGGACCATCGGGCAACATACGTCGAAATGTGATTCAAGATGCTATTGATAATGCTAAAGAAGGCTCTATCATCAAGCTAAAAGCGGGTGTTTACGAGGGCAATGTCATTATCAATAAACCACTCACATTGATGGGAGTTGAAGAGGGTGTTATCATCGATGGATTGGGTGTTGGAAGCGTTATAACGGTTCAAAGCTCCTATGTCACGTTAAAAAATCTAACGATTACCAATAGCGGGGATAGACCTGATTTATTGGATGCTGGAGTCCAGCTTAATGGCAACTTGGCCGATGGCAAACCTGTGAGTCAATGTGAAATTAGCCATTGTAAGATTACCAATTCTTTATTGGGAATTAATATGGAAATTGTGACTAATTCACTCATTCATGACAACTATATTACCTCTAAAAATTATGACCTAGGTCTTAGAGGCGATGGTGTACGGCTGTGGTATGCCAATGACAATATCATTCGCAAGAACCATCTGTATAAATCCAGAGATATGGTGGTGTGGTATTCGCATGGAAATACGATTGAGGAAAACTTAGGCGAGTATGGGCGCTATTCTTTGCACTTTATGTATGCAGGTAAGAATATCGTTCGCAACAATGTTTACCAATACAACTCTGTGGGAATTTTTTTTATGTACTCCAACGACACGATTGCCACGGGAAATTTGATTAAAAGTTCTATCGGTGCGACGGGTATGGGTATAGGCTTTAAAGATGCGAGTAATTTTACGATTGAGAATAATACGATCCTTTACAATTCGCAGGGATTTTACATTGATAGATCACCTTTTGAGCCCGATACGCATAATTGGATTCGTCATAATAAGATTATGTACAATTCAGAAGCGATGCATTTTCACTCATTATGTGAAAATAATGTCGTATCGGAGAATACCATCATGGGCAATATTGAAGATATTGTCAATGATTCACGCAATGAAAAAGAGTTTCATAACCTATTTGAAAAAAATTATTGGGACAGCTACGAGGGATTTGACAAAGATGGTAATGGCTATGGCGATAATGCCTACAAAGTCTATCAATATGCTGATAAGCTTTGGACGTATAATCCTTCCGTCAAGTTTTTTTACGGTTCACCCGTGATGTCGCTGCTTAATTTTCTATCGAAGTTAGCTCCTTTTTCTGAGCCAATCTTTTTATTAGAAGATAAAGAGCCAAAATTTATGATTAATGATTTGGAGTGAAAATGGCACTACATGTAAAGAAAGAGAGACGAGATTTTATCCAGTATTCAACACTGGGTGCATTGGGTCTGGTATTGGCTGGAGGCGTTTTGGGTGCTCCGTATCTTAAAAGAGAAGAGAAGTATCTACGCCCACCAGGAGCTGTGGAAGAAGATAGGTTTTTAGCGTTATGTATCAAATGTGGGCAGTGTTTACAGGTGTGTCCTTATCATTCGATTCATCTATCCGATTTCATCCAAGGCTATGGCATGGGGACGCCTTATATCAATGCAAGGGAGCGGGCGTGCTATCTTTGTGGCGCTGTTCCTTGTGTACTTGCCTGTCCTACGGGGGCGTTGGATCATCATACGGAGAAGCCAACCGATGTTAAAATGGGAATTGCGGTATTGGAATTTCCTGAGTTATGTTTAGCTTTAACACGAACACCCGTCCCAAAAGCTGCTGTCGATAAGATTTATACGCATCCGCATACCAGAGCGGTTGAAGAGGATGTTCTTAAAAAACTATCAGAATTTGTAGATAAACCATGTACGATTTGTGCTGATATGTGTCCACTCCCCAATGCTCACAATGCGATTGAGATGGTGAGAGCAGACAATGGAGCGATGCGACCTGAAGTGAAAAGTGGTTGTGTTGGATGCGGTGCATGCGAAGAGTTATGCCCTGCTATGACACCTGCTATCGTTGTGAAACCAAGGCTTGGTTATGAAGATTATTATACTAAGGAGAAAAAATCATGAAGAAAATTTTACTCATACTTGCGCTGGTTTTTTTCTTTGTAGGATGCTCTGAAAAAGAGAGTAAAAAAGAGGATAATAGCTCCAAAGTAGCGCAAGCAGGAAAAATTGAAGTGGTTCAAAATGATAACTTTAAAGAAGAAAAAGTCCATACACAAGCGAATGAAAATAATGTCAGCAAAGACTTTTATTATGATTATCACCAAGATAAAAAAGGTAATCAAGCACAGAGTGAGCAACATACTCCAATCGAAGCGGCTCTTAAAGTGCGAAGTCCATATGAACATGTTGAAATAAGTATGTTGGTAAGCAAACTGAGTAAAACGTTTATTCTCAAATGTTCTGCTTGTCATGATGATTACGCCAATGGCATTATCGGGCCTTCCCTTCTTTCTAAAGATAGCGCTTATATTTATAGAACGATTGCTCAGTATAGAAGTGGTGAAAAAAAGAATGTTTTGATGAAAGAGCTAGTGATGCAAATGAGTGATAAAGAGATTAAAGCGTTGGCGGATGAAATTTACACCTTTAATCAACAAATCAAAAAATTAAGAGAGAAATAATCATGAAAAATACAATTGTTGGCATTTTAACCATTATTATTGTTGCACTAATGGGCTATACAGCGAGTAAAGGTGGCGCTTGGCAAGGGGGTGAGGCGGGTAAGATTACTGAAAATGTCTCGTCCATACAAAAAACGGAAACAGTGATTACGCCTGTTGCGCCTGTTGAGCAAAAAAGTGACAGAGATATCGAAGCTGAAAAACTCAAAGCGCTTAAAGATAAAGCAGGCAATGTGGCCTCTTTTAAGGTGAGTGACAAATACAAACAAAAGTGTGCGTCGTGTCATGGAACAGGTGGTGAGGGTATCGTAGGGCTTCCTTTATTTGGGCAGAGTGAGCAGAGTATCTACGAGAAATTGATGGATTTCAAAAGTGGCAAGAGACAAAACCCGATCATGAAGGGTGCTATCATGAATGTGAGTGAGGCAGATTTTAAAGAGCTAGCCAAAGAGATTAGTGAGTTTAAAGCACGAGCGGAAGCATTGAAACAATAAAGGATTGGATATGGGAAAATACGAAGAGAGACGAACCATCGCCAAAACAACTTTTTTATCTACTTTTTTAGATGAAACCAAAGAGGGTAAAAAGAAGCTGAGTCTGCGTGCAAAACGTTGGATGGTCATCATCAGTATACACTTATTGTTTTTTTTATCGTTTGCGATTGATATTCAAGTGTTGGAAGGTACTTTAAGTGGTTCACGGTTTTTAGGGTTTCACCTCATTGATGTGTATGCTACGTTAGAAGTCTATCTTGCAACCTATCATATGCCCATCAATATGGTCATTGGAACTGTGACAATTATTTTAGTATATCTTATTATTGGAGGACGAACCTACTGTTCATGGGTCTGTCCGTATGGATTATTGAGTGAGATTGGTGAGAAACTACACTCTGTATTAGTGAGCAAAAAAATCATCAAAGAGCGTCATTTTGACAATCGCGTTCGGTATATTTTTTGGGCGATTTTTCTTATACTCGCTTTTAGTAGTGGCTATTTAGTCTTTGAGATGATTAATGTCGTTGGTATTTTGAGTCGTTTTATTACGTATGGTTGGAGCGTAGCGCTTGCTTGGGTATTGGCTGTTTTTTTAGTCGAAGTCTTTTTTGCAAGACGTGCGTGGTGTAAATACCTCTGCCCTATTGGAACAACGTACGGACTTTTAGGTTGGGTGAGTGCGACTAAAATCGAATGGAATGACAACTGTGACCATTGTATGGTCTGTCATGATGTGTGCTTTGAAAATCATGTCCTTGAGATTACCAAAGGCAAATACGATCAACAAAGAGAAGAATTAGGTATTAAAAAGGAAATTGTGATGAGTGGTGATTGTACTTTATGTGGTAGGTGTATTGATGTTTGTCATTCAGATGCGCTCTCGTATACGTTTCGATTAAAGTCACTCGTATGATTGAAGTTAAAAATGTCACCAAGAGATTTGGTTCCACACTCTCTTTGGATAATGTCTCATTAACGTTTGAAAAAGATGATTATGTAGCGCTTATGGGGCCTAATGGTGCAGGCAAGACGACGCTCATTCGTTTGATTTTGGGCTACTATCATCCTAGTCATGGAGAGGTGCGCATTGATGGATTGGATGCCATTAAACAAAGAATTAGCGTATTAGAGCGGATAAGTTTTATTCCACAACTTCCGCCTCCCATTAAACTCAGCTTGAATGAGCTTATGAGTTATGTGTGTGCAAGCGCTAAAATTACGAAAGAATCCATAGAATATTTTGCTAAAGAGATGGAGCTTGATTTAAAGGAAAATTTAAATAAATCATTTTTTAAACTCAGTGGAGGCATGAAGCAAAAAATGCTGATTGCTATTAGTTTGGCTAAAAAAAGTGAGATTATTATCTACGATGAACCCACTGCCAATTTAGACCCAAAAGCACGTGATAATTTTTACCGATTGCTAAAACAGAATGAGAATGGTAAAATTTCTCTTTTTGTTACGCACCGATTGGATGAAATTCATGAAATTGTCAATCGACAGATTTATATGGATTTGGGCAAGGTCGTAAGCGATGAAAAAGTATAGTTATTTTATATGGCTTATCCTTTTTGTCTTGATGGGCTGCGAAAGTAAAATAGACACAGACCCTATCAAAGTACATTGGGATCGTGATATGTGTGAACGGTGTAAAATGGTTTTAAGTGACCGAAAGTTTTCAGCGCAAGTGATAAATCCTGAAAACGGGCGAAGATACACGTTTGATGACATTGGCTGTGTTATATTATGGTTTAAAGACGATAAAATCACATGGAGTGACAAAGCGGTGATCTGGGTCAATGATGCACGCAATGGCACATGGATAGATGCTAGAAGTGCTTGGTATGATGTGGAAAATATAACGCCCATGGCCTATGGATTTGGAGCGCACCCAACAAAAGAAGCTTTACATGATGGTGATGAGGTGATTGATTTTGCTGAAATGTCACGTAGGGTTATCAAAATAGGAAAATAATGTATAAAAGCAAGGTACTTCTTTTTGTCAGTGTTGGTATAGTGTTTTTGATCGTAACACAATGGATTTACTTTAAGTCCTATTCATCTTTAAATGCCGATACGGGTGTTCAAAAAAATACCTTTGTCTCTTTAGTGGGCTTGCCAGATCTTGCATTGGTAACCGAAGCGCATTATGTGCGGCACCGAAGTTTGAGTGATGTGTTTACCTTTTTTTCAGACTCACCTGAATTGCTTGAGTATTTCCCTTCAACGTTTGTATACACGTATGCTCCAAATATCAAAAATACTCCTTCAAGGATGATGCGTGAAGAATAAAATCAATCTTTTTTTAGTGGAATATGCTATCAACGCACTTTTAAGACGGGGTTGGAAGCATTTTTTCATCGTCTCTATTTTTACATTTTTGATTTTTTTGCTCTCGTCAATTCTCTTTATCAGTGATGCTATCAAATTGGAGTTGAACAGTACTCTTAATCTCCTTCCTGAAATCACGTTGCAACGTTTTGTGGGTGGCAAACAAAGCGATGTGCCGATTGAGCGTATGGATGCGCTTTTAGATATCGAAGGGGTTTCTAGAGCCATTCCAAGGGTGTGGGGATACTATTATTTTAAACCCGCAGGGGTGAATTTCTCTGTTGTTGGCATCGATGCTTATGAGCCTCAATATAAAGAGGCGTTGCAATCCATCGTTGATACCGTTGATGTGAAAGCACTGGAAAATAAACACGGCATGATCGTGGGTGAGGGTGTTAAAAAAGTTTTGAGCGAAAATTATTATAAAGATTTTTTCAATTTTGTCACCAACGATGGACGCTGGGAAAAAGTGCACATTGCAGGGGTTTTTCACTCAGCTATTTCACTCGAAGCCAACGATATGATTCTTTTGCCTAAAAAAATAGCCTATGAGATTTTTGGAATGGATAGTAATCATGCAACTGATATTGTTGTTAAGGTCTCAAATCCAAAAGAAATCCCCATGGTTGTCAGTAAAATCAATCTACTCTATCCTGATATGCGCACCATCACCAAAGATGATATTCGGGTGAGTTACCAAAATATTTTTGATTATAAAAGCGGTTTTTTCTTAAGCCTTTTTGTCGTGAGTGCGTTTACGTTTTTCATCATTGTTTATGATAAGCTAAGTGGGCTCAGTGCGGAAGAGAAAAAAGAGATTGGCATCTTAAAGGCGGTGGGTTGGAGCATGGACGATATCATCAAGGAAAAATTTTATGAGAGTTTCATCCTCTCTGTATGCGCTTTTATCCTCGGTCTTTGCATTTCACTTTTCTTTGTTTATGGCTTGCATGCACCGCTATTGCGAGATATTTTTATAGGCTACTCTAACTTGAAGCCCTCTTTTGATCTGCCATTTAGTGTGGATGGCGGGATGTTAAGTCTTCTTTTTTTACTGAGTGTTCCTATCTATATTGGGGCTACACTGATTCCCACATGGAGAGCGTCTATCTTGGATGCAGATGAGGTGATGCGATGATTGTGCTTAAAGATATTCGCAAAGTTTACGCAACGCCTAGTGAGGAAGTTATCGCACTCGATCATGTATCACTACATATCAAAGCGGGTCAATTTTGTGTGCTTAAGGGTGCTAGTGGAAGTGGGAAAAGTACAATTTTATCGCTTATCGCAGGTCTTAGTAAGCCCAACAGTGGTGAAGTTATCGTTGATGGAAAACAAATCTCGAAATTACCCGATACCTTTAGTGCCAATTTTAGGCGTGCGCATATAGGATTTATCTTTCAAAAGTTCCATCTTATCCCAACATTGAGTGTTAAAGAGAACATTATCGTTCCTTTAATTCCTGAAAATTTGACGCAAGAGCACATGGAAGAGCGCGCGCAAAGTGCGATGGAGAAATTTTCAATTGCGCATAAGGCTTCTAGCATCGTCAAATACCTCTCAGGCGGAGAACAACAACGGGTGGCGATTGCAAGAGCTTTGGTCAATCAGCCTAAAATCATCCTTGCTGATGAGCCAACCGCTAATTTGGATGCAAAGCTCTCTTTGGAGCTAATCGCTATTTTTGAGATGCTTAAAAGCGAAGGTGTGAGCATCATCGTGGCAACGCATGACCCTCTTTTCTTTGAACTAGCTTGTGTGGATAGCCTTATTGAGATGAAAAACGGTGCCATAATCGCATGACCATGACCCCTGAAATCATCGCACTTTTGATGCTAGATGCGCTTTTTTTATTTTTTGCCATCATCGCTTTTGTCTTAAGTGTGCGCATCTTTGTAAAATGGAACAGACACGCAACAACCCCTGTGCAATATGCGCTTGAAAAACAGAGTTATCTGGTTTCGGTGGTGATTAAATACATCTTTGTTCTCAAAATCCCTCTTTTTCTATTTTTTATCTTTACATGCGATAAACTCTCCAATATTATCACAGGGGCGATGTGTGCCGCTGGCGTGGTCAATTCTGTGGAATTTGGACTCTATCTTACACTGTTTAAAATCATCAATCTCTACCTTTTTGGCTTTTGGCTTATCGTCAATCGTGCGGATATGCAAGAGGAAAAATTACCCTTTACGAAGTTAAAATTTTTACTCTTCAGCCTTTTTTTCTTTCCTTTGGTCGCTGAAATTGGCTTAGAAATCTCTTTTTTTGCTTCGCTTAATATCAGTAAAATCGTCAGTTGCTGTGGCACACTTTTCTCAGCAGCGAGCACATCGTATCTAGCCCTTCTTTTTAGCGTGGATAGCACAGTTATTGTGGGGATTTTTTATTTTTTTGCTGCGCTTGTGGGCGTGGCCTATTTTCTTAAAAATCGTCTGGTTTTTATCTTTGCCAATGGGATGTTCGCTATCTTTGCCATCATCTCACTCATCGTCTTTTTTAGCACCTATGTGTATGAGCTCCCGACCCATAATTGCCCATTTTGCTTATTGCAGAAAGAGTATTATGGTATTGGTTATCTTATGTATAGCACGCTTTTTATAGGGACTTTTTTTGGCATGTGCGGAGGTATTTTGGAGGAGCTTACCCGTCGTTCCGATGTTTCGTTTTTTACCATTTCCATCATCTTTGATGGTTTGTATTGTGTCATTGTCACGTTGTATCCCGTGGTTTATTATCTTAACAATGGAGTTTGGTTGTGAATAAAACGTTTTCAACAGCTGTTTTAATTGCTGTTCCTTTGATAATTTTGATGGCCCTTGGTTGGTATCTGATGCACCGCAATCAGCTTGCTACCGACATCGTTAATCTTGAGCAAAAGCCACTCAGTTACCAAGACAATACCATTCAATGTCCACAGTGTCACATGTATCTTGTCGGTCAAAAATACACGGCTCAAATCGTGAATCATGAAGGAAAGACAGAGTTTTTTGATGATATTGGGTGTGCGATTTTATGGAGTGAAGCGCATAAGATTGATTTTAGTAAAGTTGTTTTTTGGGTTTTTAGCCTTGATAGCGAGCGTTGGATAAAAGCGCAAGAGGCATATTTTTCCTTAAGCGATGAGACACCGATGCATTATGGTTTTGGTGCTTATGAGGATGAGAAAGAGGGAAGCATAAAATTTGAGCAGATGCGTCTTCGTATGCTTCGTGGTGAAAATATGAGTGACCCCAAAGTACGAAAAAAATTATTAGGAAAGTAAAATGAAAAATGTAATGTTAATTGCCTATTTAGATATCAAAGAGTCTATCCGAGCAAAATGGTTTTTAGTCTACTCCTTTGTTTTTGGTGGGCTGATTGCACTGTTTTTTATAGCAGGGGTAACGGAATCTCAAGTGATGGGATTTAGTGGGTTGAGCAGACTTTTGTTGATGTACATTCAAATCACCATCGTTATCTTGCCTATTTTTATTTTGATTACGACGGTGCGTTCCATCTCTGGAGATAGAGATAATCATATTTTAGAGTACATGCTCTCTTTTCCTATCTCCCTTACGCAATATTATTGGGGTAAGATTATTGGGCGTTTTGGCACAGTATTTTTGCCTGTCTTTTTTGCGATGGTGATTGCTCTTGTGGTTGGATTTTTTAAGGGTGCTGCTATTCCATGGAGCATTTTCGCTCTTTATACAGGGCTTCTTTTTTCGCTAAGTTCGGCTTTCTTGGGCATCGCATTTTTTATCTCATCGATTGTTAAGTCTTCCGAGGTCGCACTGGGGCTCTCGTTTTTTGTATGGATATTTTTATTGGCATTTCTTGATATTGCACTCATTAGTTTGATGATGCAACACAGGGTGGCGGAAGAGCTGATTATCTTTGTCTCCTTATTAAATCCTATGGAGATTTTTAGGGTTGCCGCCATTAGCCTTTTTGACCCAGAGTTAACCGTTATGGGACCCGTTGCTTTTTATATTTTAGATTCTATTAAACAGACAACGTTTGTTCTTTTCTCCATGGGTTATCCGATACTCTTAGGGTTAGGATTTGCGTTCTTAGGTTTTAATATTTTTAAAAAAACAGATTTAGTGTAGGAGTATGAAATGAAAAAATTAATGTTAATCGTTTTATGTGTTGCAACGTTATTGGGCGCACATATGGAAATCAGTAAAGATGCAACGTGCTTAATCCGTAAAATAAAACTCTATACAGCACCTGAATGGGCTGCTAGTATACAAGTGCGAAGTAAGAAAATCGCCTATTTTTCAAGCCCAAAATCGATGTTTGAATTTTACTTTCAACCAGGTCGTTGGCCAGAGTTTAACGTTAAAAGTGAAGATGATATGAGAATTGATGTAACAAATTTTAATACATTGGAAAAAATACCCGCTAAAGAAGCTTATTATGTTTATGGTTCTAGTAAGATAAGTCCTGCAGGAGATGATTTACCAGCATTTTCCAGTAAAAAAGAAGCTGAAGCTTTTATGCAAAAATATAATGGCGCTAGGGTTTTGGATTTTTCACAAGTATCAGATGGATTGATCAATCTTTTAAATGGACGAACCAGATCCTAGGATAAAAGGATAAATAATGAAAGTGGCAATGAATGGTGCGAGTGGGTTTGTTGCAAAAGCCTTAAAAAAGGCTTTTCCCGATAACATTGTGATCGAGCGAAATGATAGTGTTGAAGCGATACTCACCAAACTCGAAGGCGTTGAGGCAGTTTTTAATCTTGCGGGTGCTCCTATCGCCGCACGTTGGGATGAGGCGTATAAAAAAGTGCTCTTTTCCAGTCGCATTGAAAGTACCAAGAAAATAGTAGCCGCCATCAATCAAAGTGAGGTTAAACACTTTATCTCTACTTCCGCAGTAGGGATTTACCCAAACAATGTCCCCAGTGATGAATCTAGTGAAAAATTCGGTGATGATTTTTTAGCGGGGGTGTGTATCGCTTGGGAAAATGAAGCACGCAAATGTCAAAAACCGACCACGATTTTACGATTTGGTGTTGTTTTAGGCAAAGAGGGCGGAGCGCTTGAAAAGATGGTACCAGCATTTCAAGCATGGATGGGAGGCATTATCGGTAATGGTATGATGATGACCAGTTGGATTGATATCGACGATTTGGTGCGCATCTATTCGTATGTACTCGAACAAAACATTGTTGGTACGTATAATGCCACAGCTCCTAATCCTGTGAGCAATTTTACGTTCACCAAAAGTTTAGGTAAAGTACTGAACCGTCCCACATGGCTACCTTTGCCTGCTTTTGTGATAAAAATGCTCTTTTCAGAGGGGGCATGCGTGCTTTTAGATAGCAAAGAAGTCTACCCTAAAGCCTTGTTAGACAAAGGATTTACCTTTGCATATCCTGATATTAACAGCTCTTTGAAAAAGATATTGACTTAGCGCTTTTCCAAAAAGAGAGTGATGCCAAGACCTACCATCACGATACCAGAGATGGCATCTAAGCTTTGTCTTACACTTTTTTTCGTGATAAAACCATTGGCGGAGACAATCGTATAGACTAAGATAGCTTGCCAGATGGTTCCCACGATAAAATGCAACAGTGCTAAAAAAAGTGATTGGGCAAGGGCTGAGCTTTCATGGGAGATAAATTGCGGTAAAAAGGCCATGTAAAAAATGACGGCTTTTGGGTTTAACACGTTGGACAAAAAGCCTTCTCTAAGAGAGACCCAGAAACAAAAAGGTTTGGGCGCAATCTTCTTTTGATGCATTTTTTTGGCTTGCCAAAAAGCTTTTAAAGAGTTAAATCCAAGCCACAATAAGTAAAGTGCTCCCAGTGTTTTAAGGAAGACAAAGGCCGTGGCAGAGTAGAGTAAAATCGCTGAAATCCCTACGGCGGAAAGTGTGGCATGTACAAAGAGTCCCGAACAAATCCCTAAACTTGAGACTAAGCCATCTTTGGCTCCACCTCGCAATGTATTGCGTATGACGATCATCGTGTCCGCACCAGGCGTCATCGTTAAGACAGTAATAGCAATCAGAAACGTTAAGAGATTCATCTCCATAGGTAAGCCTTTTTTGAAAAAATTGTACTCTTTGATACTAAAAAATTTGTTTAATTATTAGCCAATATGTTGATTCTTTTTGGGTTATAATAGCACTGACATAATCTAAAAAGGCAGAATATATGGTTTCTAAGCTTCTTGAAACAGGAAAAATTTGTATTCATTTTCAACCCATTATTTCAATACGCAATGCAAAAGTTATTGGTGTGGAAGCCTTGATGCGTGCCTATGATGAAAATGGTGAGTCATTTTCTCCCATTTTTGTTTTTGAGCAAGCCAAAAAAGAGGGTGTCGCTTTTGAATTTGATAAATATGTCCGTAAAAAAGCATTAGAAGCTTTTGTTCCATTGTACCAAGACAATCATGATTTATTTTTATTTTTAAACTTTGAGTCTTATTTGTTAGATACACAAACAGATTTTGAAGTATTTGAGTTTAGTACAATTTCAGATGAACTTGGAATTCCTCCTTCACGAATTGTTTTGGAAATTAAAGAAAATCAGATTAAAAATACGCATAATTTAAAACTTTTTTGTGAATATTTTAAACAACGTAATTTTTTAATTGCGCTGGATGATTTTGGAGCAGGCAATGCCAACTTTGATCGTATTGCTACCGTTCGTCCCAATATTGTCAAAATAGATCGTTCTATCGTATTTAATGTTCACCAAAATTTTATCAATAAAGAGATACTCAAATCCATTACCAATATGTGTTTCAACATAGGGGCGCTCGTTTTAGCGGAAGGTGTTGAGTGCGAAGAGGAAATACTGAAATCTTTAAACATAGATATAGATCTATTCCAAGGCTTTTGGTTTGCAAAACCCCAAGCGCAGTTAGAGCAAAAAATGATATTGATAGAAAAAATAGAGCATATTGGGCAAAAGCATACGCTTAATATTAAAATCAAAATGCAAACGAAAGAAGAACTGATCACCAATGCAAAGCAATACGCAAACCGCATTATTGAAGCCGTAATAGCTGGTAATACATGTGAAGATTTATTTTTATTTTTAGATCATTTTAATGCGATTGAAGCGATTTATTGTATTGATGCTAAGATGGGTATTCAAGAGGGAAATACAGTGATAAATACTGATGTACAAGAATTTTTTCGCCCCGCACAATCGGGTGATAGCCATGCGTTAAAAGAGTATTTTTATATTACCAAAGAGTCAAAGCGAGGTAATTATCTAAGTCAAAAGTACATCTCAAGAGCCTCAGGTAAGATGTGTCGCACATTTGCTCAGAAGTTTGATGCGAATGGTAGGGAAAAAATTATGTGTTTGGATCTAAAAGTAAACCCCTAAGCGGGGGGAGAATTATTTATTTTTCTTTCGATCCAGTTTCGCCTTTTTAGCCTTTGCTTTAACTTTTGCCTTGCGTGCGTCACTCAATTTTGCTTTGTCAGAATTGACCGCACCAGGATCGGTTTCTTTCTGTTTTTGTGATGCAACGATATTTTTTCGCTCTTGATTATACAATGCTGCAAGTTTATACCCATTTTCCATTTTAACACTGTTATTGATAAGTTTACCCATAAAATTTATTCCTAATTTAGAGTTTTGTATGTTAAGAGACAATCAATCGAAGAGGTGTTGAATTAAGATTGATTGTTACGCTTCGTTTTATTATAGCCAGATGCAATTAAAAATTGGCTGTGCTTTGATTTTGAGATTACTTTGAGACCTCTTTTGGTTACAATAAAATTTCAAAGCTAACAATTTAAAAGGAAGCTGATATGGGACAAGAATGGAGTAGAAGATTTAGTTTAAATCATCCTGTATTAGATGAGCAACATAAAGAACTTTTTCGCTTGGCAAATTGTGTTGAAGCCATGGATGCACGAAGTGTTAACAAAGAGTCTTTAAGTTTAGTTATCAAAAAAATGTTCCATTATATGCGTGAACACTTCAAAGAAGAAGAAGAGTATATGCACAATATTGACTATCCATTGATACAAAAGCATAAAAAATTACATCAAGATATTATCGAAGCAATGACTCGAATATTACAAGAAACCAAAGGGGTTGAAGAGTTACAGGCAAAAATTAAAATGCTTTCACATAAGTGGTTAGTAGAGCATATTTTGGAAAGTGACTTACAAATTGAAAGATGGCGTCTTAGCAATACAGTAATAGCAAATGAGGAGTATTTAAGGCTATAAAAAACAAAATGGTGGAGCATAGCGGGATCGAACCGCTGACCTCAACGCTGCCAGTCACATTAAAAGCCCTCAAATAGGGTGTTTAGAAATATAAAAGTACACAAATCGGCAGCATTTAGAGTACAAAATAGAGTACAAAAAATCATCGTAAAATTATAAGTTATTGTTATTGGCAAATACTTCATTTGCTTTTAAAGACTCAAAAGCTATTGAGTCATTTTCTAATCTTTGAATTAAAAAGAATGATAATGTATGCTATAATATGAATACAAAAAATACATGTATTCATAAAGGAGGATCAAATGGCTACTTCTATTAGACTAGATGATAGTTTTGAAGTGAGATTAGCTCGGTTAGCAACGTTAACAGATCGTCCAAAATCTTTTTATATCCGTAAATTGTTTGAAGATTATTTTGAGAATTTGGAAGATTATTATTTGGCAGAAAAAGCAGATCAAACGCCTGAGAGAATTTATACCTTAGATGAAGTGGTAAAAGAACTTGGCTTGGATCGTTAAATTTAAAGAGAGCGCTAAAAAAGAGCTCTCAAAACTTGATAAACCTATTGCCAAAAAGCTTATCATTTTTTTACAACAATTAAGCGACTGCAATGATCCAAGAGACAAAGGTAAGCAACTCAAAGGTAAACTTAAAGAGTTTTGGCGCTATAGAGTAGGCGATTATCGTATCATTACCAAAATTACGGATCAAGAAATCACTATTTTAGTTTTAAAAGTTGCACATCGTAAAGATGTGTATGAGGAATAACGAGATAAGAAAAAAATAAATACTTAATAATGACAATCGAACAAATAGAGGTACATTGAAAAAATCTTTTTTAAAATATCGATATTGAATAGTTGAGAAGCTGATAGGCGGCTTTAGTGCCTTAAAATATATTGCTTTAAAACAAACAAATAAATAAGAGGTTTAAGTGCTGTCAAGCGAAGCGCAGAAGTCGTCATACTTTTGCAACAGCAATGTTAAGAAGTGGGTAAGTAAGTGTATTAACAGTTGCCAAAATGTTAGGGCATTCTAACTCTAAAATGGTGCTGACAACTTATGGTGGTTTCATTGCATCTGAGGAATTAAAAATTGATAGAAGTATCAAACTTTATGGAACAGTAGAGAAAATGGTTTGAAAAATGGTGGAGCATAGCGGGATCGAACCGCTGACCTCAACGCTGCCAGTCACCTTTAAAGCCCTAAAATAGGGTGTTTAGAAATATAAAAGTACACAAATCGGCAACATTTAGGGTACAAAATAGAGTACATAAAAAGCTCTATTTTGTTATTTTAAATAATAATAAAATGTGCAATTTTTCTTAATTCAGCAAAAATAAATATTAATTGGTATAGATTTTTAGTTTATATTAAAGATAATTTGATACATCAATAAAGAATTATTTTGCAAACTCAAAAATTAAATTCATATCTTAATTAAATAGAGATTATATGTATGAAGGAAGAAACAAATGGTTAAAGTAGCAATCGCATATGATTTTGATGGTACACTTGCTAAAGGGAATATTCAAGAAAATTCTTTTATTCCTAAATTAGATTTGGATAAAGGAGAATTCTGGGATGAAGTTAAAATATTGTCTGAAGAAAATAATATGGATGAGATTCTCTCTTATATGCATTTAATTACTAAAAAGGCTAATGATAAAGGGCAAAGAATAACAAAAGAAGATTTAAAAGAACATGGAAAAAATGTTATATATTTTAAAGGAGTAGAAGAATATTTCGGAAGAATTAACAAATATGCAAATGAAAAGGGAGTTGAGATACATCATTATATTATTTCGTCTGGAACAAAAGAAATGATTGAAGGAACGACAATAGCAGATAAATTTGACAATATTTATGCTTCGTCATTTATGTATAATAATTACGGACAACCCATTTGGCCAGCATTAGCTATAAATTATACAACTAAAACACAATACTTATATAGAATTAATAAAGGCATCCATAATGCTTGGGATAATAAATCAATTAATAAATTTATTCCCGAAGATGAAAGAGATATAGTATTTGAGAATATGATTTATATAGGAGATGGAGAAACGGATATTCCTGCAATGACTTTATTAAAATCAAAGGGCGGTACATCAATAGCTGTATATGATGAAAAATCAGAAATAGCTGATAAATTAATTGAACAAAATAGAGTTAATTATGTTGCAATGGCAGATTATAGTGTAGATGGAGCTATAGATAAGATTATTAAATCTGTTATAGATAGAGTCAAGCTAGATACTCTATATGGGAAAAATAATTTGATAAAAGAGACATCTTTAAATTATGCACCTTTAGAACAAAGTGAATGTACACAAGAGATAAAAATTGAACAATGTTTAAAACTTTTAAATACGGATGGATTTAAAAGTGAGCCAAAAGCGCATGTAAATAAAATTTACCTAAAAAGGAGCGATTGGAATGATCATAACTATAGAACTTCATTTTATATTTGGAACAATGGTGAGTACTTAGGGCAAGTTAAAATTGCATATAAAGATCAAAAAATAAATCAACATACTGCAGATATTATTGATAAAGAATTTGATAAGCTACCTGAAAGATTTTTCTCAATAATTCAAGAGTTAAGAGAAGATAATGTTTCTCAGGAACAAAAGAATGCGCTTAAGTATTTGTTGAATGATATTAGTGAAACAACAAAATATGATAATGAAACAGTGGTTTTAAAATCTTTAAAACGGGATAGAATATAAATTCAATATTGATATACAAAATTATATATAAAGAGAGATAAAGCTTTGTTTGGAACTTTAACGGGTTTATTTGGGTTTATAAAGAATCCAGTTTTTTCTGATATTTTGTTCTTGAGTATTTTATTTTTGATAGTTTGGTTTATTAAAGAAAAAATTTATTATATTCCCAAAATTGATGGCAAATGGGAAATGACTTTATTATACGAAAAGTCAACTTACAAACCCTATTTGGGTATGGAAGTTTACTATACTTTGTTTATCCATCAAAATGGAAGTATAATTAACATAGACTCAGAAAAAAATGCTGAAAAGCAACCTATGAAAAGAATACTTAACTATGCTCCTCGTGGAAAAACTTTAGGTAATTATTATGGCAATATACAACGCAGTTATATGAATCATCCTGTTATATTAAATATAAGAGAAGATGGCTTAGTCAGGAATGTAGTTGGTAGGCTAAATTTGAAAGCAATTTCAAATTGTCAAATGGAAGGTACATTCGAAAAAGGAGACGCTACTTCTAGTGGTAAAGTTATCTGCACTAAAGTTGTTTGATCGAAATATTATTCGAAATTTATCTAAAGAATTGTATTTAGATCACAAATTGATTTTACAAGTAATTTATAAAGAGGACAAGCGTTTTTTTTATCACAATGGAATAGATTTCATACGAGTTTTTGGTGCACTATCTGTCAATGTACGAAAATTGAAGATTAAACAGGGTGCAAGCACAATATCACAACAACTTTATGATATAAAACAGCAAAATTTAAATTTAGAATATAGAAGAAAAAGAACGATAAAGAGAAAAATTTTACAAACACTATTTGCTTTAAATTATGAGAAAAAATTTAATAAAGAGCTGATTCTAAAAGAATATCTTGAAAATATTTATATGGGATATAATATTTTTGGATTTAGGCAGGCAAGCCAATTTTATTTCAAGAAATCAAGTAAATTTTTAAATCAAGAAGAAATATCTTTTTTAATTAAAAAAATACAATATCCCAACTTATAATATAATTGAGTAATATATGGAAGTAACAAAAAATTCTTTTTTTCAAGCGCTCTCAAGCTCTTATATCAAAACCTTTATCGAACTACATATTCAAGATTATATCAATGCCTATAATATTGATGCTGACAAGTTAGAAAAAGAATATCTAGTCAATCTTGGAAAAGGTAATACAAAACGCAAAAAATTAATTGAAGAAAATCAACAAAAGATTGACGACCATTCTTTATCAGAGTATGAAAAACAATTTTACATATATATAAATCAAATTTTAGAAATGATTGTCGATCCAAACGATAATAAACTGGCTCTGACATTATTAGCTCTGTATTTCAATCAAAAAGATCTTATTAAAAATTCACTCATTGATGCTTTTTATTTTGATCCTCGTGTAAAAATTGCATTAGATGATCTTACAGAAACTATGGAGTTTTTTTCTTATTCTTATTTCTCTAAAGATAAAATTATTAACTCTTTGATTATTTTACTTTATGTACTCTTGGTTGAGTGTGAAAAATGTGATAAACAAGAATCAATAAAATTTATTAAAATAGTTGTAAATACAAATTTTAAAAAAGCAGATATACCTACCCGAATTTGTAAAACCGCAAATAAATGAGAATTGAGATTGCAGATAAATGAGAAAACTTAGCAAAAAACCGCCTTGTAAATTCTCATTTATTTGCAATTTATATCTGCTTTAAATAGCCTTTAAACCCCTTTTATAATCAACTCTTTAGCTTGCTTCTTGTTTGCTCCATTTAGGCTATATGTAGTTTGTACTTCTATAATCTCAAAGCCTTTGTATAGCTCTCTTACTACTTCGCAATCGTTGTATGATAGGATGAATTTACCCTTTATACTTTTAAGTGTTTTTGCAAGCTGAATGTGTTGGTCTATGTTGAAGCCGCTTGGGGTTTGGTAGTAGCTTTCTGTGCCAATATAGGGCGGGTCTAGGTAGAATAGCATTTGTGGGTGGTCGTAGGTTTCTATGAGCTTTTTAAAATCCATGTTCTCGATGCAAACGCCTTTTAGTCGTTTACTCCAGACGTGGAAGGCTCGGTAGATGTTTTTTATCTTTGGTTTAATGCCTCTTGGCATAGCGAAGTGTTCGCCTTTTGAGCCGAAGCTAAGGGCTAATCTATAGAAGTAATAAGCGGCACGATGTATGTCGTTGTTTGGTAAGAGTGCTCGACTTTTTATCTTGTAAAAGAGGTCTCTTGAGATGAGCATGTTATTAAGATATATGCTGAGTGTTTGAGTTCTCTTTTGGATTTGGGTGTGAAGATTGATAAGGTCTGCGTTAATATCGTTGACGATTTCAATTTTGCTTCGTGGCTTTCGATAAAACACATTTAGCGCACCACCAAAGACCTCACAGTACCGTTCATGTACTGGGAACTCTTCGATGATACGTGCGGCAAGCTTTGATTTGCCTCCAACCCACGCAAACGGGG
>JAQUVE010000166.1 GCA_028693565.1 Sulfurospirillaceae bacterium
GAATAGCGGTTTTACGAAGTGAAAAGTTTCCTCGAAAATCAAGCCTAAAGCATTAAGCACGGAGCAAAAATGGCAAATTAGCTACAAAACTGTAAAATTACAGGCGATGACTAAAACCAGTTTTTTTAAAAGTTAAAAAATTAAGTTTAGAAGATATTGACTTGGCTGCTTAGTTAAATTTGCAAGTGGCTCTATAGAATTTACTTACTTGATTTCCAATAATACATCATATGAATATTTCCTTTCATCATACATGTGTTGCATTAGTAAACATATATGAACATGTTATAATAGATAAACGATTCAATTTTTTAGGTATCCCTATGCTTAAAGTTATATTCACTTTATTTTTTCTTTCTTTATATATTCAAGCGGACACAACCACTCTTGTATTGTCAGAGCAAGAGCAACAATTTCTGAAACAAAAAGATAGTTACAAACTATGTGTTGACCCTCAATCCTATCCTTTTGAAGAGATAACACAAGAAGGCGTTTATAGAGGTATTACTGCTGATTTGGTTGAAAAAGTTGCACGTCGATTGGGTATTGTTCTCGAGGTACAACAGGTTTTGACATGGGATGATAGTCTTAAATTGGCAAAATCTGGCCAATGTGATATTTTAACATTTATAACGCCTTCAGAAGAGACACATAAATGGCTTTTATTTAGTGATCCACTTTTTTCAGACCCGAATGTTTTTATTACCCGAGAAGAGCATCCATACATTGAAGATGTTTCGACGCTAGTACGCGAGAGCATTGTCATTCCTGTTGTTTCGGATCTTTTTACACGCTTTAGCAAAGAGTTTGGAAACTTAGTTGTCATCCCCGTTGCGACTAAAGAAGAGGCCTTAAATATGGTTTCAAACCATAAATCTGATATGACGATTCGCTCGATGATAGCAGCAGCATACACCATCAAAAAAGAGAGACTTTTTAATCTTAAAGTCGCGGGTGAACCTGAAGGATACGCCAATATCATATATCTATCAATCATGAACGACAATCCTATGCTCCTTACTCTTCTAAACAAAGCCATAGCGACCATTACATCAGAAGAAAAAGAACTGAGCGTTAATCAGCATATTGCTATTGTAATTGAAAAAGGATTAAATAAAGAAGCCTTTAAATACTTCACTTTTGGACTCATATTTGCAACCATCATTATTATGGTTATTATTTTATGGAATGCCCTCTTGCGTAAAAAAGTGGCTCATGAAGTAGCAAAAAATAGCGCCATTCAAAATAAGCTCTTTCAAGCTTCTAAAGAGGCTGAAATTGGACGTATTATTGCTAATATTTCGCATCAGTGGCGTGGAACACTTGCCAAAATTGGCGCACTCAATCTCTACACACTTGTTCAACTTAAGAAAGAGCAACCTCTCAATAAAGTTTTTTTAACACAACAATCTGAAGAGATTGGAAAACTCTTAGATTTTATGTCACAAACCATGCAAGATTTTTTAGAATTTTACAAACCTTCAAAAAAAATAGAAACTTTTAATCTGATACAAACACTTCATCATGCTATGAGTTTTTTAGAAACTAAGATTGCTAATAGCTCTTTAAAAATTACCTATGATGGCAATATTAACCTTCAATTGAACGGTATAAAAAATCATTGGGTTCATATATGGCTCAATTTAATAGACAATACCATCAATGCAGCTATACGCCGTCATGTTACTTCACCTTATTTTACGATTACTGTAAGTGAAGCAGAAATTATTATCTATGATAATGCAGGTGGAATTGATCCTGAAACAACTATCTTGGGATTAGGAATTCAAATGTGTCAAGACTTAGCAAAAGAGCATCATGCACTATTTTCATATGAAAATACAGATGTTGGATTGTGTGTTCGTATTAAATTTTTAAATCAATCCTTACTCACGCGATACCCTAAATTTGAAATGGCATGAATAAACTCTTTTCCAAAACGGTTACGAATACGTAAAATAAAATTATAAAGTGCCGCATCACTCATCTCTTCAGACTCCCAAACAGACGCTTCTATCATCTCTTTAGTAATAAGGCGATTTCTATTTTTACTTAAAAGCTCCACAAAGAGTATCTCTTTTTTCTTTAAGACAAATACTTCTGTATCCCTCACCAATGTTTGTTCAATAGCATCATACGTAAATCCATTGCCAAGTTCAATTTTTTTGTGAGCTATGCATTCAATTTTTGCAAAACATTTATCAAAAGCTTCTGTGAGTTGTAAATAATTGACAGGTTTGATCAAATAATCAATCAAGCCTAAAGGGATCGCTTGCATCAATAAAGCTTCATCTTTATAAGAGCTAAGAACAACTATTGGCATTCGCTCATCAGCAGTACGCACCTCTTTTACAAAATTAAGTCCATTTTCATTTTTAAGATGAATATCCGTAAAAATAAGGTCAATCGATTGTGTTCCTAAAATCATGCGGGCTTCATTAATTGTTTTAGCATACAAAACATCTGTTACAAATACTTTAAAGATAGGGATCATCATACGTGACAATTCTTCATCGTCTTCTAAAAAAAGCATTCGTTTTGAAACAATTTGCTGTGACACACACTCACCTTAAAAAAATAATTTTAGGATTATATAACAAGTGTAGTGCGAGTTTCTCTCACATTTCTCTTAAATAAAGAGTATGACAGGTATCAGATACAAAAAAACAATCTATCTGTTACAGGTAAACACATTTTTATTTAATTGCCTCATGCAAATCCATTAAAACTCAATAGTCGAAATTTGAACGTATTCAAATCAACACTTTACTAAAACTTGTTATATTATAAAAGCGTAAAGTATAGCAGTACTCACCTTTCCTAACCAAGGGCAAAGACATTTTATGCCAATCCTCAATAGTGTACACTGCAAATTAAATATTAAACTGTCACAAAGGTACGATTAAAGTAACAATCAATAATGTATAGGTATTGATTGTTATTCTTTTGCAACTTTTACACCACCTTGAATAAAACATGCAATGGCATATCCATGATTCAGTCCAAGGGCAATACTTCCACCACTCTCTTGTGTAATATCACCTGCAACAAAAAGACCTTTAATATTGGTCTGATAATTTTTATCATGAACAGGCGTTCCATTCTCTTCTTTGATACCCGCATTGGCTAAAAATGTACTCGGAGTTGTGCCCCCAATAGCATAGATGATACGATCATACACTTCTGGTTCTGCATCGTTAAAGATGACTTTAACCCTACCATTTTCATCTTCTAATCCTATAATATCAACACCTAACATCGGTTTAAGTTCATTATGCATAATCGCATTCGCAATATCCGCTTGATTTTTAGGATTAGCCCTTCTAAAAGTTCCTCTTCGATAACAAATCACTACATCATTTTTAGCACTCAAATCAATTGCGTATTCTATTGCACTATCGCCACCACCTACTACAAGTATCTTTTCACCTTCTGTGCAATTTTCTAAGGTAAAACCAATCTTATTCTTAATAGTAACAGGAATTTTATAATCAGGCTGATTTGGCTTACCCATTCTTCCTATAGTCACAACAACATGTTTCGCTTTAATGGTATCGCCCGCCATATAAATTTCAAAATTTTCATCGCCAATTTTTTTAATACCGGTGACTTCAACATGGGTTCTAAGTTCAACCGAGTGATGATTAATGATCTGATCAAAAAAATCTAACGTACTCTCTTTGGTTCCATCAACAAAATAAATCCTTCCATCAAGTTCTATTTTTTGACCTTTCCAATCTTTATCCACACGTTTATTATCTTTATAGTATTTTCGTATTGTCGAGTTAGGTTCTTGGTCTTTTTCAAGTAAAAGAATATTTCTGATTCCTTGTAGATAACTCTCTACAGCTGTTGCTATACCTGCAGGTCCTGCACCTATGATAACAAGATTGTGTATTTCTCCCATAAGTTCTACCTTTATATGTTTGTATAGTGATTGAAAATAGTATCATAAGTTGAATGCAAGTGGTTTTTTTTGGGTAAAAAAAAGTAGAAATTATCTCAATATGTCCAATTTTGTAACATTTATACTACTTATAAAAAATATAAGTTTAATTATCACTTGATTATATCACAAATATGGGTATTAATGTAACATAAATTAGGTATCTTGTCTTATATATTTTTAAATTACTTTAATATATTGATAAATATCAATATATTTTGTGTAAAAAAGTATATTTAAGGTTATAAAATACCTAATCTATTCAATCAACCTAAGCGAAAACCTCATACTGAGCACGACCAATTTTATAAAGGTCAGCACCGTAAGTATCGTTGATAACGGTCAAAGGAAAATCAACCACTTCAAGTCTTCGAATCGCTTCAGGGCCTAGTTCT
>JAQUVE010000038.1 GCA_028693565.1 Sulfurospirillaceae bacterium
TATTTGATTGATGTTTTGTATTATTTTTGTGGTAAAAAATTATAACATTTACATGATTTCAAAAGGCTTTTTAAAATTTAAATTAGCTTAAATTATGGGTTGTTTGTGGGAATCTGCAAGTGGCTCTTAGAAATAAGATTAATTTGATTTACCGCTAACAAGGACATCCTGCCACTCCACTCTAAATTATTAAATACAAAACTATTTATTCCAATATTTGTCTTCTTGTTTTAATAGTATAAGTATACTATGAATTCCTTCTGACACAAGAAAAAATAAAAGGAAATAAAAAAGAGAAAAAAGGACAGGCTACTTTAAATAACTTTTTTGTTATATTTCCTCTAAAATCTTTACATGTAAAAGGACAAATCTATGCCACGAATTGCCAGGGGTGAGAGTATTGGAGGGATTTATCATGTGATTAATCGTGGCAATATGCGAATGCAAGTGTTTGATGATGCGGAGGATTATGCTTATTTTTTAAAGTTGCTTCAGGATGGCTTGAAGCGTGAAGAGGTTGAACTTCATGCGTATTGCCTTATGCCAAATCATTTTCACCTTTTACTGATGCCTCTTGCGGTGGGAAGCCTGAGTCGTTTGATGCAATGGGTGATGACATCGCATGTGCGCTATTATCATCGAAAAAACAAAACTTCTGGGCATATTTGGCAAGGGAGATATAAGAGTTTTATGGTTCAACAAGAGAGTTATTATCTCTCACTTTTGCGTTACATCGAAGCCAATGCTTTGCGTGCTAAACTGGTAAATGAAGCTGAGGAGTGGATATATGGTTCATTATGGGAGCGAACGACTCAGCAAAGAGAGTTGCTCAATAATCCTTTGATAGCCTTACCAGTAGACTGGACTTTACATGTAAACACGCCTTTGAGAGAAGAAGAGCTAACAATAGTACGCAATAGTGTCAATCGTCAAAGTCCATTGGGTGAATTAGCATGGATGGAAAAAACAGCAGAAATCTTCGGACTTTCTTCTACGCTCAATCCACGGGGAAGACCAAAGAAGATTTAAGCCGTTAAGGTACATTAACATTTCGTTAAAAGCTTGTTAAAACCGTTGCTTTATACTTTCATCATCAAATATCCCAAAGGAGAATAAAATGAAAAAGACAATCTATCTACTCAGTGTAGCCGCGCTATTAGCAACAGGTATTTATGCATACGATATGAGTAATCAACAAGGTATGATGCAAGGTATGCAAGGGGGGATGATGCAAAGAGGAATGATGCAAAAAGGCATGTGTGGTCGTAGTAGTTATGGTGGTATGCAAATGATTGAACGACTTAATTTAAGCGATGACCAACGCCATCAACTCTCTAT
Source organism: Sulfurospirillaceae bacterium (assembly GCA_028693565.1). Lineage (GTDB taxonomy): Bacteria > Campylobacterota > Campylobacteria > Campylobacterales > Sulfurospirillaceae > Sulfurospirillum. The sequence continues at coordinate 1,339 of JAQUVE010000038.1, forward strand.
CTTACGTGCTGAAATGAAACTAGAGATGACAAAATTACGTGATCCAAAAATGATGAATGCGATGCAAAAATTGATGAGCGCTGATACATTTGATAAACAAGGTTTTATGAAAATGGAGAATGACAATCACGCTAAAATGTTAGCGGTAAGAGCCAATCATATGGAAAAAGTATTTAATCTTTTAACCAAAGAGCAACGTACTGAGCTCAAAGAGTTGATGAATAACCGACCGATGAGAGCAATGGCGCCAAAACAATCATAACTTTAAAGCCTCTGCTATTATAAATTTAGTATAATAAAGTTCTCTCTAGTCATACATAAGGGAGAACTTTAGAACTAAGGTTAAGCGATGATTAATGTTTTGATGATTGAAGATGATACTGAGTTTGCTGAAATTCTTAGCGAGTATTTAGCAAAGTACAATATCAAAATTACCAATTATGAAGATCCTTATTTGGGATTGAGTGCTGGCATTAAAAAATATGACTTACTGATTTTGGATTTAACGCTTCCTGGTATGGATGGGTTGGAAGTCTGTAAAGAAATCGTTGAAAAATATGATATTCCTATCATCATATCCTCTGCCCGAAGTGATATCAGCGACAAAGTGATAGGCCTTCAAATCGGTGCAGATGATTATTTGCCAAAACCGTATGACCCCAAAGAGATGTATGCTCGTATTCAAAGTTTAATTCGTCGATACAAAAAAACAACGGCTGCGGAAGAAGCGCATGCGCATAGCAGTTTTGCTGTGGATGAAAAGAGACATGAGATTAGCTTTAAAGGTGAATCGCTCAATCTTACTCCCGCTGAATATGAGATTTTATCGTACTTAATACGCCAAAATGGCTTTTCTATCTCACGCGAACAACTTGTCTATAATTGTAAATCTCTCAAAGATAAAGGCTCTAAAAGCTTAGATGTGATTATCGGTCGGCTTCGGACAAAAATCGGTGATGATTCTAAAAATCCTGAATATATCCACTCCGTACGTGGCATTGGATATAAGTTGGTTGGATGATTAAAAATTCGATTATCAATAAAATCAGTGCTATATTTCTTCTTTCGTTACTACTTTTAGTAATGTTTTTTGCTCTTTTGTTAGAACAACAGAGTGAAAAAAATCTTGAACATATGAAGCAACGCCAATTTCAATCTATCAATTATCTTTTAGTGATGTACCGTAATAATATGCAACCTAAAGATATTGAAGAGTATTTTAATAATTTTGGACTTAAACGAGTCACCAGCAAAAACCTAAAAAACTCTGTGTTGGATCAAGGCGTTATTATCTTTCAAAAGCTCTCTCCCATTAGTCGTTTTTCATCCATAGTTTATAATGACCGTTATTATCTTTATATCGATAATTTTGAGTCAAACGTGCTTTTAGAAAGCCAAGATTATAAGAATTTCAATGAAAACTTATGGATTGTTTTTGTTTTTGCCCTTATTATTTTTATCTATATGTATGTCTCTATCTATCGAAGCATTGCGCCGCTGAAAAGTTTAAGTGCACAGATACGAAAATTTGCGGGTGGCGATTTAAATATTGAATGCAAGAGTGAACAAAATGATGAAATAGCAGAGGTAGCCAATGAATTTGATAGAGCCGCTAAAAAAATTCGCGATCTCATTCATTCACGCCAGCTTTTTTTACGCACCATTATGCATGAACTCAAAACGCCCATTGGTAAAGGGCGTATCGTCTCAGAAATGCTTGATGATGATGTTGCCAAAAAGCGTCTCGTGAGTGTTTTTGCAAGATTGGAATTGTTAATTGCGGAATTTTCCAAAACCGAACAGCTGGCTTCTCAAAGCTATACGCTTAAGAAAGAAGAGTATACTTTCTTGCATGTCCTTGATCAGGCGATTGATTTATTAATGTTAGATGAACAAAAGCAAGAAGAACAGGTGCGCATTGATGGCAATCTCAATTTTACTGTTGAGGTTGATTTTGAATTGATGGCATTAGCTCTTAAAAACTTGATTGATAATGCTCTTAAAAATAGTAAAGAACATAAAGTGTATATTAACATGGTGGAGCAAAAACTGATAATTTGCAATAAAGCTGAAGCGCTTACTATGCCTATTGATGAATATATGCAGCCTTTTGTCTCAGGCTCTAAAACTTCGGGCAGTGGGCTTGGCTTAGGATTATACATTGTGCAAAATATCTTACGTTTGCATGCTTTAGAACTTCACTACTGTTATGAGGGCGGTATGCACCAATTTAGCATAGATTTTCAAAAGGTACATAAGTCATGATGAGAGGATTAGAGAAATTTAATAATTTGGTGGAAGCGTTTGAATCGCTACCTACTGTAGGTAAGAAATCAGCATTACGATTTGCATACCATGTGGTTCTCAATGATACCTTTAGTGCCATGAAGCTTTCCAATGCGATTGAAAGTGCTATCAAATCCATTCGTAAATGTGAACGATGTGGCGCACTGAGTGAGCATGAAATTTGTGAAATTTGCTTAGATGATATGCGAGACAGTCATAAATTGTGTATTGTGGAGAGTGCAAAAGACATCTTTGTTTTGGAAGATCATCGATTGTACGATGGTCGGTATTTTGTGCTTGAAAATTTAGAACAAGAAAGTCTGGAACGTTTAGAGTCAGTCATTCAAGAGGAAGTGAAAGAGATTATTTTTGCGTTGACACCATCGTTATCGAATGATGCATTGATACTTTTTATTGAAGATAAACTCAAAGCTTACCCGCTCACCTTTACAAAAATAGCCCAAGGGGTACCAACAGGAGTGCATCTTGAAAATGTTGATATGCTCTCGCTTTCAAAAGCACTCGAATCGCGCACCAAAGTATAGTTAAAAACTATTATTGCTTTAAGTTTTCCTGTGTTACCATAAATGCAAATGGTGCAAAAAAGAGGTGAACCATGGCATTACAACACATTGAACTGGCACTTCGAAAATTCGTTACACCAGAGTTTGTCTTTGGTGTTGGGGCACGAAAGATGGCGGGTAAATATGCTCGAAATTTAGGGGCAAAAAAACTTTTAATTGTCACAGACCCTGGTATTATTGAAGCAGGCTGGCTTAAAGATGTTACGAATGCTCTTGAAGATGCAAAGCTTTCGTATGTTGTTTTTAGTGATGTCGTACCCAATCCACGCGATACCAATGTTGCACAAGGGGCTTTGTTTTATCATTCGAACCAATGTGATGGCATCGTTGCTATTGGTGGTGGTAGCCCCATGGATTGTGCTAAAGGCATTGGCATTGTCGTTTCAAATGCCGGTTGTATTTTGGATTATGAAGGCGTCGATAAAATTCTCTACCCCTTACCTCCACTGATTTGTATTCCGACCACAGCAGGAACATCTGCTGATGTATCACAGTTTGCCATTATTAACGATATACAAAGGCATGTTAAAATAGCCATTATTAGTAAGTCTATTGTGCCCGATGTATCACTTATTGATCCTGAAACAACCTTGAGTATGGATAAGAACTTGAGTATCTTTACAGGGCTTGATGCTTTAACCCACGCCTTTGAGGCTTATGTGTCCAATGCGAACTCAGGGATTACAGATATCTATGCGCTTGAAGCGGTGAGTCTTTTGAAACAAGCGTTACCTAAAGTCGTTCTTGAAGCAGATAATATTGAGGCAAGAGCCTCAGTTATGATGGCAAGTTTATTGGCGGGATTAGCTTTTTCAAATGCTTCATTAGGCGTCATACATGCGATGGCTCACTCGTTGGGTGGATGGCTTGATTTGCCCCATGGATTATGCAATGCCATTTTATTAGATAAAGCTGTAAAGTATAATCTTCCCTATGCTCATGAGCGCTATAGAATTCTTGCAGAACATATGGGTCTTAGTGGAAGATCAACACAGCAAGAGTGTGGTTATGCTTTATTGCAGGAGTTATTAGCATTTAAAACGAGCCTAGGATTGACACAATCACTTAGTATATTGGGTGTTAAAGATGATGTCATTCCACACCTCTCTTCTATGGCTTTACGGGATGCTTGTATCGTTACAAATCCAAAAATTCCCAATCAACATGAGGTGGAGGATATCTATGCCGATGCCCTTTGATACGAATGAAGAGTTACGCAATAAAATTATTGGATTAGGTGAAAGCTCTATTCGAAAAAGTTATTATCCTCAGTTGCAAGATAGGATGGTAGAGTTAGAGCGTTTTCATGCTCTTTTAGATCGTTCTCGTGAAATGATTGTGTTGGTAGAAGCTGGGGAAAAGACTATTATTGATATTAACGCAACGGGTTGTTTCATGCTCAATCAGCAAAGAAACACATTGATAGGTTTATCCATTGAAAAGTACCTTCCTTTAATGGTTATTGAAAAATTAGAAGCTTTGTATACACGAGGTGAATATGAAGGGTGCTGCCTTGTAGAGACGGTTCTAGACTCCATGACGCAAGGAATGTTACCTGTAGAATTTACATTACAAAGTGCTCGTTTTGGGGGAGTGGACTATTTTGTTATTTTATGCGCAGATATTACGGAGCGTAAGAAAGCAGAGACCCAGATTTATACATTGGCTTTTTACGACCCTTTAACGCAACTCCCTAACAGACAGCTTCTTAATGATCGCATGACTCAAGCTCTTGCCAATAGTCAAAGACATCGAAAATATGGAGCAATTCTTTTTATTGACTTGGATAATTTTAAAGCTTTAAATGACACCAAAGGGCATCACATGGGCGATGAATTGCTTGTGGCTGTGGCAAAACGTATTCAGAGTATCTTGCGTGATGGTGATACACTAGGAAGATTAGGCGGTGATGAATTTATTGTTTTATTAGAAGGGTTGAATTATCAAGAAGAGAAGGCTGCTCTAGAGGCAGAAAAATTTGCTAATCGTATTAAGTATATTATTAATCAGCCTTATACTCTTTCTGAATGTGAACATACGTGTTCTCCTAGTATTGGTATCGTTCTTTTTGTAGGGAATACGCACGATAAAGACTCTTTACTAAAGTATGCCGATATTGCTATGTATCAAGCAAAACAAGCTGGCCGCAACACTTTTTGTTTTTATGATCCTGCGATGCAAGTAACCATACAAAACAAACTTAATATGGAACAAGAGTTACGCACAGCAATTGTACAAAAACAGTTAATATTATACTATCAACCTCAAGTTAATATTATGGGAGAAATGGTTGGATTAGAAGCTTTAGTACGATGGAACCATCCATTAAAAGGGCTTGTCCCACCCATTGAGTTTATCCCTTTAGCTGAAGAGACGGGGTTGATTATCTCTTTAGGTAATTGGGTTCTTGAAGAAGCGTGTTTGCAGTTAAAAAGGTGGGAAAAAAAGCGAGCAGGGAGAAAAAAATTAAATATCTCTGTAAATGTCAGTGCAAAGCAATTTCAAGAAACAAATTTTTATGATACAGTTGCAGAGGTGGTCAAACGAACAAAGATTTCGAAGTTTTCTCTAAAATTAGAACTGACAGAAAGCTTGATCGTGGAAAATATCCATGAAACAATCTCTAAAATAAAAGCTATTCGTGCATTAGGTATCGGCTTTTCATTGGATGATTTTGGTACGGGGTACTCTTCGCTATCGTATTTGAAGCGCCTTCCTTTGGATGAACTTAAAATTGATCAATCCTTTGTTCGTGATATTAATACTGATTTGAATGATGCGATGATTGTGCGCACCATTATTGATGTTGCACAGAATTTTGATTTAGAAGTCATTGCAGAAGGCGTTGAAACTAAAGAACAGATGCAGTTTTTAGAAGAAAATGGATGTAGCCTTTTTCAAGGCTACTTTTTTGGCCGGCCTATGCCAGCAGAGGAGATAGAGCGTCTCTATTTTTGATACACTCTACAATGTTTTATAGTGATTACGTAACTCTTTTTTATTGATTTTGCCGACACTGGTTTTAGTAATATTTTCCACAAAAAGGATTTTCATCAACATACTTTCACGTGCCATAATCCCTTTTTTGATGAATTCTTTAGCATGCAATAACAGCTCTTTTTCTGTTGTTGGTTTAAGAGAATCAACAATGACAAGAGCCAAAGGCCGCTCTCCCCATTTTTCATCGCTAATTCCTATGACGGCCACTTCTTTAACACTAGCGTGTTGATTGAGAATATCTTCAAGTTCTAATGAAGAGATCCATTCGCCACCCACTTTAATCATATCGTTACACCTATCTGTGATTTTAAGATAGCCCTTTGCATCACGATAAGCCATATCCCCTGTATGAAGATAGCCTCCATGCCAGAGGTGTTCAGAGTTTTTTGTATCTTTAAAATAACCTTCTGTTAGCCATGGAGAGCGTACTACAATCTCACCCGTGGATTCACCATCATTGGCAACTAACTGCATTGTTTCATCCACAATTTGCATCTCAACAAGTCCCATAGGGCGACCTGTTTTAACACGCACTTCGCTTTGTTCTTTAGGGTTACAAGCAAGCATCTCAGGAGTGAGTTGCGCCAAAGAGAGAATAGGGCAGGTTTCACTCATTCCATAACCGGTAAAGAGATCTATGCCTCTGCGCAAACCTTCTTCACACATTGCTTTAGGCAAAGCCGCTCCACCAATAATGACTTTCCAATGAGAGAGGTCAATGGAGTTTATCTTGGGTGAATTAAACAGCATATGCATGATGGTTGGAACACAATGGGAAAAAGTAACTTTTTCTGTATCGATGAGCTCTAATAATAAATCGGGAACATATTTGCCAGGATAAACTTGTTTGACACCCAAGAAAGTGGCAACATACGGCAGTCCCCATGCATGGACATGAAACATCGGGGTGATGGGCATATAGACATCGCCTTGATTGAAATTTCCTTGTTTTGGAGCGCTCGCAAGCGTTGAAAGAGAGCCTAGTGTATGTAAAACAAGTTGCCGATGGCTAAAATATACTCCCTTGGGTAATCCCGTAGTGCCTGTTGTATAAAAGGTTGTGGCACGTGTATTTTCATTGAAATCTGGGAAATTAAACACATCATGGCTTTTGGCTAAAAGTGCTTCATATTCTCCTTGCAAAGGGATGGTTGTATGTGGTAGTACACCATCTTCAGAAAAAGCAATAAAGGTTTCAATGTCCAATCGTCCTTTGATTTGCTCTAAAATAGGTAAAAAATCGTGATGGACTAAGATGACATCATCCTCTGCATGCTCAATAGTAAAGAGAATTTGTTCAGGTGAGAGTCGAATGTTAATGGTATGTAAAATAGCGCCAATCATGGGAATCGCAAAGTAGCACTCCAAATAGCGATGCGAATCATAATCCATCACCGCAACTGTGTCTCCTGCCTTGACACCTAAATCTGTTAGTAAATTGGCTAAACGTTGTACGCGCTTTTTAAATTCTGCATAGCTAAAACGCTTTTCCCCACGATAAACAATCTCTTGATCGGGATTATAGACAATAGGGGTATTAAAAATATGTTTAATTAATAATTGGTAATCGTAAGCATTGTTGGTAGATATTCCTGAAAGCATAGATACTCCTTAATATGGTTAGCATTAAGCATTAAAATGCTTAGTATTCAAAAGCCTTACGCATAGAAGCTTCAACTTTATTGAGATCATAAGTATGGTGAAAAAAAAGATCAAAGGCCAATACAGCTTGGTATAAAAGCATCTCTTTGCCATCTTTACATGTAAGATTAGCAAGTCTGGCAAGCGTTAAAAAAGGTGTTGGTTTGTTATATATGACGTCAAACGCATAGGTGGCTTTTGAAAAGAGCGCTGTTAATAATGGCTCTGGACAAGGGAGTTGTGTATCGCTCAGTCCCGCCGAAGTCGTATTGATGATAAGATCATAGGTAAGTGGCTCAAAATTTTCCCACGTGCTACACGTAAAGCCATATTCTTTAAAATATTCTAATCTTGAGGTTGAACGGTTGAGGATATGCGTGTTAATACCATGAAATTTCAAAATCATAGCAATGGCTTTGGCTGTTCCTCCTGCCCCTAAAATAAGAGCATTGCGAATAGCCCCAAATGAAGCGATAGCTTTATAAAAGCCCTCTGCATCAGTATTGTAGCCAATGACCCTATGCTTTTCTTTTACAAGTGTATTAACTGCACCTATGTTTTGTGCGATACCTCTGATCTCATCACACTGCGCAAAAGCTACCTCTTTATGAGGAACGGTAACATTCGCCCCATCTAGTTGCATTGCATGGAAAGTTGTTAAAAGCAAAGAGGGATCATGAATCGCTTGGCGCACATAGCAACCATTGAGATGTAAATCATGCAAAGCGTTGTTATGCAGTCGTGGAGAGATAGAGTGGGTGACTGGCTCACCAAAGATGCTAAAGAGCAACATAATTACTCTTTTAAATCATCAAGCGAGCTTGTCATTGCCCCTAATTTATTGGTAACTTCAAGATATTCAAGTTCAGGTTGGCTATCGGCGACGATGCCAGCACCCGCTTGAAAGATTATCTTTTCATCATCTAAATAGGCTGTTCGAATCATAATGCCGCTGTCCATATTGCCATCAAAGCCAAAATAGCCAACAGCCCCACTATAGAAGCTACGTTTGATTCCTTCAAAATCACTAATGAGCTCCATCGCACGGATTTTGGGAGTACCTGTCATCGTACCAGCTGTAAAGGTTGCAGCAAAAAGATCAAACATATCATAGTGTGGTGCCAGTTTTGCCTCAATATCACTAACGAGATGCATGACATGAGAGTATCTCTCAACGCGCATCATATCTTTGACTTTGACACTGCCCACCGCAGCTACTCTTCCTAGATCATTGCGACCAAGGTCAATGAGCATTAGATGTTCAGCTCTCTCTTTTTCATCCGCTAAAAGTTCTTTTTCGTAAGCGATATCTTTTTCATAGGTGCTACCACGTTTTCGTGTTCCTGCAATAGGTCTTAAAATAATATTACCATCTTTTAGCCCTATCATAACCTCAGGGGAGCTTCCGATAATGGCAAAATCATCGTAAGAGAGTAAAAACATATAAGGTGAAGGGTTTTTATTGCGTAAAATACGATAAAAACTTAGTCTATCGATATGAGCATATTGCGTAAAACGATTGGACATTAAAATTTGAAAAACATCTCCACTGCGAATCATTTCTTTAGATTTTTCAACCATCTCAAAAAATTGCGCTTTATTAAAAGCAAATGAACCTTTTGATTTATCAACATTAGCTGTTTGAATGGGGATATAAAGATGAGGCTCTTTTAAATGCATCTCAATGGCATCTAAGATTGCTGCTATTTCAGGTAAAAAGGTTGTTAGTGTCAGCGTATTGGATTTATGTGAAAAAGTACATACCAATTTAGGGCGCATTAAATCCAAATCAGGTATATGAATGTCATCTTTTAAAGTATCCATATGAGAAGCAAGACGTGGTTCAAAAATTTTGACAGCATCATATCCAATATAGCCGATAAAACCATCTACAAAACCAACACCTAAGTTTTGAACATATTCTTGATACGTTTTAAAGTCAATGCTAGAGTAGCGTTTTTTCAAAAAAGAAAAGGGATTGTACTCCACAGTATGCGATGTCTGTGCTTCATCGGTATACGTACTTTTCCCATCTTGATGGATAAGCCGCTCACGTGCTCCAATAAAAAGAAAGCTAAAATTTCCTTCAGCATTGTAAATGGCACTTTCAAATAAAAAAGAGAGCTCACCCTTAAAAAAGTCTTGCAATTTTGCAAAAATTGTAATAGGGGTAAGCTGATCAAAAAGCAGTTTTCGAGAATAAAGCACTTACTTTACCCGATACACAAAAGCATTTTTATTAATATTAGCACGAATATTTCCCATTGCAGCTTCTGCATCAGACGGTTTTGCAAAAGGTCCAATGAGGATTTTGGTAATATTCTTACCATTAATCACAGTATCATAGAGTCGATATTCATAACCATGTGTTTTAATATCTTCTAAGACTTTTTTACTTGGAGCTGAAGTCACTGCACCTACTTGAATATAAAGACCAGTGTTTGCTGTTGCACTTGCTGTTGGTACTTCTTTGGCCTTAGGAACTTCTTTTTTAGGTGTTGTGTCTGCTTTGACTTTTGGTTCAACAACTTTAGGCGCTTCTACTTTTGCAGGCTCAGGAGGCAATGGCGTATCTTTTACTTTTGTATCTTCTTGTTTTTGAGCCTCTTTTTCCTTAAGCGTTTTAATCATATCTTCAAAACTCTCTTTTTTAGGGTTTTCTTCAATGATAGGTACTTGCTTGAAAAGTTGTTCATCTTTGGGTACAGGCGCTTCTTGTGTAGTGGGTTCAGGTGGCAAAACCAACTTAGAGGTATCTTTTTTTTGGTCATTATTGAGAATTTTCATGCTCGCAAGTGCAACTAAGAAAACAAGAATCAAAAAAGCAACCAATATTAAAATACGTTTCACTTTGACTGTTTTGTTATCGCCTTTTTCTAAAACAATATCACTCAATTCATTTCTATTTTCCATGAATTCTCCTTGGAAATTTACGAATATCTACAAATATCACATATGCTTCGACCACGAAGCACCTCTCTCTTTCTGATACAAATCGTATGGAAGTGCCAAAATATTAAACTCTTTTGGAAGATCCATCGTTGGAAACATTTTCCACTCTCTTGGAAGCTTTTGTGAAAGTTTCATGGAGAGCATTTTGGCAATTTGACAACCTTCTTGCAAGGTTGTATGTCCTTTGTGTACATACAGATGCAAATGCCCTTCTGTTTTACTCTTATATGCCGTAAAATTAATAAATCCCTCTTCTCTAAGCAAAAGTTGTGCCCTATGCCAAAATCGCTCTGTATTTCTGCCATTATAGTCAAAAACAATGTTTTCAACTTTATCAAAGCGGTTAATCAATGAATGAGCCACACATATTTTACCATCTAAATGATCTTTAATGATGGTGTTATTGAGTGTCTCATTAATTCTCTCGTATTTGTCAAAGTATACTCTTCCATTAAAATCGATTTTTTGCACTACTGAATCACGCTTAATCCAATAATGATCGGTAATCATTTTTATGAGAGAAACATCGATATTATACATATAAATTCCTAATAGGTTGGTCTGTCATAAATTATAAAGTCGCTTGCCAAGGCTTTCATTTCATCTTTAATCTTAGCATGTAAGGCTTCATCCGTAATATTATCAAGCACATCGGCAATTTTATTAGCGATAATTTCGAACTCTTTTTCTTTCATACCACGTGCTGTCAAAGCAGGGGAGCCGATGCGCACACCACTGGTGACAAATGGGCTTCTTGTTTCTCCTGGAACAGTATTTTTATTGACGGTAATACCTGCTCGTCCTAAGGCTAGATCAGCTTCTTTACCACTAAACTCTTTGTTTAAAAAGGAAACGAGGACCAGATGATTATCGGTTCCTCCGCTTACAATATCATAACCACGTTTCATAAGTACATCTGCCAGTACTTTTGCATTGGCTTTGACTTGTTTGGCATATGTTGTCCATGCAGGCTTTAAATTTTCTGCAAAACCAACAGCTTTAGCTGCAATCACATGAACCAATGGACCACCTTGGATTCCAGGGAAAATAGCACTGTTTACTTTTTTTGCAATCTCTTCATCATTGGTAAGTATGATACCACCACGAGGACCACGAAGCGTTTTATGTGTTGTACTAGCGACAATATGACAATGTGGGAATGGGCTTGGATGTTCGCCTGCTGCTACAAGTCCTGCGATATGGGCAATATCAGCAAAGAGGTACGCACCTACTTCATCAGCGATTTCTCTAAATTTAGCAAAATCAAGTTCTCTTGGATAAGCACTTGCACCACAAATGATCATTTTTGGTTTTACTATATGAGCAATTTCTCTGACTTTATCGTAGTTGATACGTCCATCAAGCTCTACACCATAGAAAAAGCTTGAATACGTTTTTCCAGAACTACTCACTTTAGCACCATGTGTTAAGTGTCCACCATGGCTTAAATCCATACCAAGAATTTTATCAAAAGGATTTAAGAGTGCTTGGTAAACACCTTGATTGGCTTGGCTACCAGAGTTAGGTTGAACATTAGCATAGTTACAGCCAAAAAGTTCACAAACTCTATCAATAGCAAGTTGTTCAACAATATCAGCAAACTCACAACCACCGTAATAGCGTTTATTAGGATAACCTTCAGCATATTTATTAGTAAACACACTTCCCATCGCTTCCATGACTGCGGGGTATGTAAAGTTTTCACTAGCAATCATTTCTAAATGGTCACATTGGCGATTGAGTTCTTTTTCTATTAAATTATAAACGGTTGGGTCAACATTTTTTAAAATACTCATTATTATTCCTTCTCTTCTTTTAGTGTTGTTTCTTCATTATCACTGAGTGGTTTCATTGCTGGGAATAAAATCACATCTTTTATTGATTGTTCATTGGTTAAAAGCATCGTTAATCTGTCAATGCCTAAGCCTTGTCCTGCCGTTGGTGGTAAGCCATAACCAAGAGCTTGAACATAGTCTTCATCCATTTCATGGGCTTCATCATCACCCGCATTTTTAGCTTGTAGTTGTTTAGCAAATCGCTCATATTGATCAATTGGGTCGTTTAGCTCATTAAAACCATTGGCGATTTCTCGTCCGGCAATGAAAAGCTCAAATCGTTCAGCGATTGAAGGATTTTCTTCGCTACGACGAGCAAGTGGGCTAATTTCGATAGGGTAATCTATAATAAAAGTTGGATTGATTAATTTTTCTTCGACAAAAAGATCAAATAATTCTTCATATAGTTTTCCAAGATTTAAGTGAGCATCCACTTCAAAACCTTGTTCTTTGATGTAAGAAATAATACGTGTACGCTCATCTAATATTTCATCTGGAACGCCACCAATTTGTACAAGCGCTTCTCTAAAGCCTATTTTTTGGAAAGGTTTTGAAAAGTCAATTTCCATATCACCATAAGGAAGTTTGCGAGGAAGTTTGAGCTTTTTGAGCAATACATCAAACATTTCTTCTGTTAAACGCATCAAATCATGGTAGTTATGGTAAGCCCAGTAAAACTCAATCATGGTGAATTCTGGGTTATGTGTTTGATCCATTCCTTCATTTCTAAAGTTACGATTGATTTCAAAAACAGCTTCAAAACCACCCACAACGAGACGTTTGAGATACAGCTCAGGTGCTATACGTAAGTATCGGTCAATATTTAATGCGTTATGATACGTTACAAAAGGTTTTGCATTTGCTCCTCCTGCGATAGGATGCATCATAGGCGTTTCAACTTCTAAAAAATCACGTTCTTCAAAGAAATGGCGGATTTCACTGACTATTTTACTTCTAATTTTAAAGGTTTTTCGGACATCAGCATTCATAATCATATCAAGGTAGCGTTTACGGTAGCGAAGCTCTTTATCTTGGAGCCCATGAAATTTTTCGGGGAGTGGAATAATAGATTTTGTAGCAATTTCTAACGCTTTTGCATGTAAGGATAATTCACCCGTTTTAGTGACGAATGGAAATCCTGTAACACTAATGATATCACCCACTTCAATAAGTTTTTTAGCTTCGTCAAACCAAGCTTCGCCGATAGATTCTCTACTAAAATAGATTTGTAAGATACCATGCTCATCTTCAACTTTGGCAAAAGCAGCTTTGCCCATATGGCGTAAAAATTTTATTCGTCCTACGACGGTATTGTTTTTTTGTTCATCTCTTTTGAGTTCACTTTGGATAACATAATCATAGCATTCTAAGAATTCTTTGGTGCTAGTATCTTTGGTAATATTATGTCTATAAGGATTTTTACCTAACGCTTTTAGTGCGTGTCCTTTTTCAATTCGTTGCTGTTGGTACTGGTCGTCAAATATCACTTTTTTCCTTCTTTGTGTTGTTGATTGTGTTGAGAGCATTTTTGACAAAGCCCACGTAATTGCATCAGATGGCTTGTAATAGTAAAATGGTGTTCTTTGGCAATCTCAAGTTGCAATTGTTCTATTTTGTCATTTTGAAACTCAATAATATGATTGCATTGTTTACAAATCATATGGTCATGGTGCGGTTTATTTGCAAGTTCAAATTTTTTGCCTGCAACACCAAAAGAGATAGATGTTGCCATGCGGGATTCTTCTAAAAGATTAAGAGTCCTATACACTGTTGCAATTCCAATGTTTAGTTCTTTATAGTTGTTTTTGAGTAAAAGATGAAGGTCTTCAGGTGTGAAATGCTCATTCGTTTCGTATAATGTTTTTAAAACGACTTCTCTTTGTTTCGTAAATTTAAGATTATTACTTTTTAAGAGTGCTTTAAATGCTAAAAGTAACGAATGATACTCAAGATTTTCAAAACTGCTATGCATAACCACCCTTTTCTTTATTGGTTATTTGGATCTTTGGTTGAACTACCCATATTTTCGAGCATATTCTTGGTATCCAGTTTAACAATATAATTACCTGCTTGCTCAAAAATAGGAAACATAATACTTTTTGCAGCATACGGTTCAATACGTGATTTGATAAACTCTATATTTGTTAAAGTAACGGTTAAGACAGAAAAAACAAGAAAAATTTTCATACTACCAACCACAAAACCAGCTAGTTTATCCAATCCACCAAGACCACTTATACTCAAGGCATGAGCAATAATATAACCTAGAAAAATACAGATTATCCAAAATACAATGAGCACTGCAATAAAACCAAAAAGGTATAAAGAGGCTTGATTTCCAAATTTATAGAGATGTTCGCTAATCAAAATACCCGCTTCATTCGCATAACGTGAAGCTAAATAAATACCACCTATAATACCTAAAAGACCAAAAAATTCTTTGACAAAACCATTAATAACACCTTTAATACCAAGGATAAGGATTAAAGAGAGTGAAATGATATCAAATAGTGAGAAATTTTCCATTACTTAGCAATCCTATAACAATTTTTTCCACTGTGTTTTGCTTCATAAAGGGCTTTATCAGCTCTATCAAGGAGCTCTTCAGCACTCATACCTTCTTTATGGGAGCAAAGTCCCGCACTAAGGGTTAGATGGATGTCATGTCCTTTATAAAGTAGTTTGCTTTCGCATGTCTCTTTAATGACACGATCAACAATATTTAATGCTTCATCATAGGAGGTACGATTGAGTAATACAACAAACTCTTCTCCACCATAACGGTAGATACGTGTTCCTCGTCGCAAGGAGTTTTGAATAAGTTTTGAGAGAAATATAAGTGTTTTATCCCCAGCAATATGCCCAAAAGAATCATTAATTTTTTTAAAATCATCAGCATCAAACATCACAAGATGCATATCAATGGTTTTATTTTGGCCAACACTTAGAATTTCTTCTAAATCTTTAACAAGGACCCTTCTATTATGCGCTTTGGTGAGAGGATCAATGTTAGATTCTCTCTCCAATCGCTCAACTTCGAGTTTAAGTTTTGCAATAGTCTCATCGGCATTTTGCAGTTCTTTAAAAATTTGGCCTTGAAAATTGTCAAATGCTTGTATAACTTGATGCGTATCGACACTTGAATGGTCTTTTTTGATAGAATCAATGTTTATGGCCGTTTCATCTGAAATAATTTTTAAATTATCATTGGTTTTAACAAATTCATCTAACCCTTTTTTCACGAGACCAAAACACGTTTCGCTAATCATCTCTTCGTGTTGGGTATTGGAAAAGAGGTATCCATGCTTTTTTGATAGGTCAAGCAGTTCTGAATCTGCGCAAGATTGTAACTGTTCCATGAAGATGTCATGATAGTATTTAGGGTAAGGTGGTATATTTAATTGTTTTAGCTTTTCAAATGTTTCTTGTGCAAGTTCAAAAATAGCTTCAGAAATGTGCTGGCTGTTATTCATATGTATTTGTGCCTTTTCCCATATATTTTCGTTAATAGTATAGCCTCACTTAGCTGTAATATTAGTAAAGTGTGCTTTTTAATTGTTATTTGCCTTAGTTACCCATACCTAAATTGTTCAGCAATTCTTGAGGTTGTGTTGAGTAGCGAATAGCATCTTCTTTGGTAATAGAATTTGATTTTAGGCTTCTCATCATTGCTTGTGTTTGCGTGATCATGCCTGTTTTTTGTTGATTCAGTTGCATTTGAGAATAGACTTGATGAATTTTATTTTCACGTATAAGATTTGCAATTGCAGCATTATTGATCATGATTTCATGAATGGCTACCCTTCCGCCTCCAATACGAGGGAGTAGGCTTTGTGAAATAACAGCATACAAGGATGTTGCAAGCATATTGCGGACTTGAACTTGTTCGGCTCCTTCAAAGCTATCAACAATTCTATTAATTGTTTGCACCGCGGAGTTGGTATGTAAAGTTCCAAAAACCAAGTGTCCCGTTTCTGCGGCGGTGATCGCAGTACTGATGGTTTCTTGATCTCTCATTTCTCCAACAAGGATAATATCTGGGTCCTCGCGCAGTGAAAATTTGAGTGCTCTAGCAAAGCTTTTAGTGTCTTCCCCCACATTTCTATGTGAAAAGAGTGCCTTTTTATTCGTATGGACAAACTCTACGGGATCTTCAATAGTAATGATATGACGGTGTTCAAAAAGATTGATTTCATTTAAAAGTGCAGCCAGGGTTGTTGATTTTCCACTTCCTGTTGGTCCGGTAACGAGAATAAGTCCTTTTTCACGTTTAATAATTTCTTTGAAGACTATTGGTGTATTCAAATCATCAAGCGAAGGAATTTCAATGGGGATAATCCTAAATGCAGCAGCCAATTCACTATTCATTGTGTAATAGTAATTAGCACGGAAACGGCCAATATCAGGAAACATAATCGCAAAGTCGAGTTCTTTTTCTTCTTCAAGTTTTTTCTTTTGTTTGTCACTAATAAGGGTATAGCACATCTCTTCAATCGTGGTACCATTGAGTTGTTCCATATCCAAGGGAACCAATTTCCCATCTATTCTAATTTGAGGTTCACTACGACTTACCAAGTGCAGATCAGAAGCTTTGTACGCAACGACATTTTTAAGTAATGCTTTGATATTAAGTGAGCTCATCGTGGGATTCTCCTTTGGGTATTATTCGATTATTTTAGGAACAACAAAAAAGCCATTTTCACTTTTTGGAGCATAGCGTAAAATTGTTTCAATAATTTCTGGCTTACTGTTTGGAATATCTTCTCGCAAAGGCGTTCCTCCTTTGACGGTAGTAAATGTTGCTTCTTCTTGGTCAAGTTCAAGCTCATTTAGGTTTTCAACAAATGCAACAATTTCACTGAGTTGGCTGATAACTCCCTCACGTTTTTCATCACTGATTTGAAGAGAGGAAAGTTTTTCCAATTTTTGAAGCAAGGTATTATCAATTTTCATAAATATATTTTCCTTTTATGGTGCAACTTTAAATGATACGACTCATTATAGCAAATACTCTTTTTGAGCATACTGAAAGAGATTGCTGTACCAGAAAAAAGTACTATTAGTCCCTTTTTATATTTCTTGTGCTAAACTTTTAGAAAATTATAGGACTTTTCAAAAGGATAGAGCTTGGGGTTAAAAGAAAACATTAAAGCAGTCAAAGAAGAGATTAGTACTGAAGAGCAATTTCTTGAAGGAATGATAAAAGGGGAACGCTTTTTTAAGAAAAATAAAAAATATATTATAAGCTTGCTTGCGATTCTTGTTATTGGTGGTAGTGGTTATGCTATGAATGATATGATACATCAAAGTAATTTAAGTGCTTCAAACATTGCTTATCAAACATTACTCCAGGATGCTAACAATACGAAAGCGCGTGAAATTCTTCAACAAAAAAATCCAAAGCTTTACATGCTCTATGAGTTTAGCCAAGCAGTACAAAAAAATGATATTGAAACGTTAAAGCGTTTGTCATCGTTAAAAGATGATCCTAATATCTCTGATTTGGCGACTTATCAAGTGTCACAACTTGAAAAAGGTGATTTAAGTAAGAGTGAACTCTTTAGTGGGTTGGTTTTATTAGAAGAGGGCTATGGTCTCTTAAAAGAGGGTAAAATAGATGAGGCTAGGTTGAAGTTTGCACAAATTGAAGTGAACTCTCCGTTAAAACAGATTGCAAAAAATCTAGAACACTATCAAGGTTTAAAATAATGGCACGTTATAAAATCATTCTTTCACTGTTTGTTTTGATATTTATTGTCAGTGGTTGTGGCACAAAGAGACAATATTTTACGCCAGAAACCTTATCGGGCAAAGTAAGTTATGATGGTAGTTTACCTGCTTCTATTATGGATTCAGTTAGAGATGGCGCAACGCTTGAAAATGGACAAATTATAACGAATAAAGGCCTTTCAGACGTTATTTTACCGGAAGGTTTCGTTTACCTTGGCGAAGATAATAACAGGTACATCGCAGCATCAAAATGTGGTGAAATCAGTATTGTAGATGCTGCTAAAAATGTAGTATATACACATAAATTTGATATTACGGTAGCTTCTGCGAGACTCAAAGGTAATCTTTTAGCATTGGTTCTTGGTTCTAATGAAATTGTATTAGTGGACATTAAAACGAAAAGTGAACTTTTAAAATTGAAGCAAGATGATGTGTTTGTTTTGGACTCACGTATAGCTTCGCCTTACTTTTTGGGAGATTTAATTGTATTTCCAACATTAGATGGAAAACTTGTCATTGTCGACTTGCAGACTTTAAAACCGATTAGAGATGTAGTTGTGAGCAATGAAAAGTTTTTTGGTAATATTATCTATTTACAGGTCTTAGGAGATCGTTTAGTTGCAGCTACTAAAAGTAAAGTTGTTTCTATCAATCCAAAATCAATGTCATTTTTAGACGCAGATGTGCGTGATGTTATTGTCTTAGAAAATAGAATTTTTGTTTTTACTAAAGATGGTAAAGTAATCTTAACGGATGCAGATTTAAAAGTGCTTAAAGAGAAAAAATTTACATTTGCAACTTTTTCAGGAACAATTCATGGAGATTTTATCTATATGATTGAAAAAGGTGGTTATATTATTGCAACTGATTTGGACTTGATTTCGATGAATGTTTATAAACTACCCGATGAAATTGAAACACATATTTTCACGACAGGTGATACTTTATATTATAAAAATCACTTTTTTAAACTTAACAAAAAACAATAAAGTTTAGTCTTAGCCGATGAAAGAGATGTTAGAAAAAATTTGTAAAAACCGTGTTCTAACCTCTCTTGAGACGATTGATCCTAAGATACTTCATTCACGTAAAAAATTAATGATTTTTAGCGGAGTTGATTTACAACACTACTATCATGTGGTATTCCGTTCAGAGCAAAAAAGTCGTTTTATTCTCAAGCATGCACAAGAGTTAATAGCGCTTGAAAAACTACTTGAGTTACATGTCGGGCATGTGTATAAACATAAACATCTTTTAATATCAGCGCCATTGTGTTCAAAAGCAATAAACTGGTTAAAGCAGAGTGGTTGGAAGGTTGTAAGATGATATTGTTTGATATTGGAAATTCTACAGTTGATTGCTATCATGATGGGAAGGTATGGAATCTGACACATTCCCAGTTGAAAGATTTTTCTAC
>JAQUVE010000167.1 GCA_028693565.1 Sulfurospirillaceae bacterium
CGCTCTCCAGAACTTAGTAACATATCAACCTCACGTTGATTTGGCGTAGCACTAAAATAACCTGCGAAATCAAGTAATTTATTGGTCTCACCACTCATTGCAGAAACAACCACAACAAGGTCATTCCCCGCTTGTTTTGTTTCGATCACTCTTTGCGCTACTGCTTCGATACGTTCAACCGTACCAACGCTTGTACCACCATATTTCTGAACAATCAACATCTTAAAGATATCCTTCTTTTTTAAAATAATCTAACACTAATTTATACACTGGTCGTTTAAAAAAAGTAATAAAATCAAAGATTTTATCTAAGGTAACAAATTTGTACTCAATAAATTCTGGCTCTTTAGTCGCTAAATTTATTTTGGCATCTTTTTTAAGGCGCACCAAAAAATATTTTTGACTTTGTCCATCAAACGGGTACATTTTTTGGGCTATTTTTTGGGGAAAATCGTACTGTAACCAATCAGGATATTCCCCGATGATTTCAATATCGCGTGTGCCAATTTCCTCTTGAAGTTCTCTAAATAGAGCCTCTTTAGGGGTTTCACCTTCATCAATTCCCCCTTGTGGAAACTGCCAAGCATCAGCAATATCATTACGACATGCAATAAAAAGTTCACACTTAAAAGGATAGTGCGCAGAGACAATAACAGCGGCTACATTGGGTCTGTACCGTTTTTGCGCTTCCATGATATTTATTACCTCAATTTTTTGTTACAATGGTAACGAAAAAGTCATTAAACTTCTCTAAGGAGATTCGTGCTCGCTTATTTACATATTCCTTTTTGCGATAGCAAATGCCACTATTGCGCTTTTAACTCCTATACTGGTAAATTTGAACTTAAAGAGCATTATATGCAGGCTATTACAAAACAATTAACATTTGAATTAAATCGTTTTGCTCCAAAAGAAAAAAGCATTGTTTCACTTTTTATCGGTGGTGGGACACCTTCAACAATCAAAGCATCACTGTATGAGCCTTTCTTTACGATCCTTGCGCCCTATATAGCAGATAATGCGGAGATAACTACAGAAGCCAATCCCCAATCGGCTACCAATGAGTGGCTGAGTGGTATGAAAGCACTAGGTGTCAATCGTATTAGCTTTGGAGTACAAAGTTTTCATGATGCAAAATTAAAATTTTTAGGTAGGTCACACAGTAAAGAGAGTGCTTTGAAAGCCATCAACGAGGCTTATGCTTTAGGCATTAAAAATATCTCATTAGATCTTATTTATGGAACTGCTATTGATACATTGGCGTTATTAGATGAAGATCTACGTATTGCCTCAACTCTACCGATTAATCATCTTAGTGCCTATGCGCTTACTCTTGAAGAAAATACACCTTTTTTTCACCGTAATGATGTTACAAACCCATCCGAACAGTTGGCCAAAGATTTTGTTGCACATATTATTCAAGCAGGATTTAAACAGTATGAAATATCTAATTTTGGACGTTATCAAAGCATTCATAACAAAGGATACTGGCAACATCAAAACTATCTTGGTATTGGTTGTGGGGCAGTAGGGTTTTTGAATCATGAACGCTTTTATCCGCACAAAGAGATTGAAGCCTATATCCATGCACCTCTTTTTCAAGCTACTGAGTCATTAAGCCATGAAGAGCTACTTGTGGAGAAGATTTTTTTAGGAATGAGAAGCACCATTGGGATTTCTCTGACACATTTTAATCCAAAACAAAGGGGAAAAATAAACATTTTAATAGACGAAGGAAAGCTTATATGTCAAGAAGATAACGTTTACAATACCGACTACTTTTTAAGCGATGAAATAGCGCTTTTTATTCTGGAGTAGGCTCATTGAGTGCTACTTTCAAGAGTGCTTTTGCTGCTTCTCGACCCTCATTGATGATATAATCTACATGCAAAGCTTGAAGTAACTTTTTTTCATCATAATCACTGGCTTTGGCTACCACCTTAATAGGTTTATCAAATGATTGTAAAATTTCACATAACAAAATGAGCTTTTTTTCATTATTAATGGCGATGATAACCGCTCGACAATTTTCAATAAAAGCATTTTTCAAAATAGTTTTTTCTGTCACGTTACCAAAATAAACGGGTTCATCCCTACTTTGTCCCAATTTAACAAGGGTAATGTCATGCTCGATCACAATGTAATTGATATTCAGCTTTTTTAAGCGATAGACAATTTCTTGACCTAATTTTCCATAACCACAAACAATGATATGATCTTTAATACCTGAAGAATTAATAATAAAATCACCATTTTCTGGCTCTTTAGTAACCATATTGACAATATGCTTGATATTTTTAAGAATAAAAGGCGTTGTTATCATTGATATCACAACAATAATAATAAGCACTTGAGAAATGGTTTGATCCAATAAGTTTGAAGAACTTGCTAAGGCCAAAATAGCTAGAGAAAACTCGCCTCCTTGGCAAATTGTCAAAGCTGCTTTTAGTGAAATACGACTCCCTACTTGAAAAACAATAATCAAATATACAACTGCAATTTTAAGACAAATAACTGCTAGTCCTATCAACAAAATAGCCATATAATGCTCTACGATGATATTCAAATCAATCTGCATTCCTACGGTCATGAAGAAAAGCCCTAACAAAATATCACGAAAAGGCACCAAATCTGCTTCAATTTGATGTTTATATTGCGTTTCAGCCATCATCATGCCCGCTAAGAAAGCACCCAATGAATAAGAAAATCCAAAAGAGTGTGCTAAGAATGAAGCGCTTACAACTAACATCAAAACAGAAGCAATAAAAATTTCCTCTGTATCTGCCCAAACAACTAAAGAGAGGAAACGATTTAAAAGATATTTACCAACTACCCATAACAAGGCTAGAACTATAATAACACTGTAAAGCGTTTGCCATAAAAGATCCGAAATGGATGAATTTTGTACCGTAAAGATATTAATCATCAATAAAATGGGGATAACAGCTATGTCTTGAAACAGTAAAATACCGAGGGCTTTTCTACCATAAACGGTATGGATATTGCCACTATCATTAAGTATCTTAAGCACTATTGCTGTTGACGAAAGAGCAAGAGCATACCCGATAATAATAGCACTTTTTTGCTCTATATCAAAAATATACTCAGCACTCAAGGATATGATTCCCCCAACAAGAGCTACTTGCATAAAACCGTTAAAAAAGACATCTCTTTTCATTCCTAAAAGATGCTTAATAGAAAACTCCAATCCAACTGTAAACATTAAAAACACAATACCAAACTCAGCAATATGATTAAGAGATTCATTGTTTTTGCCAAGATTATAAAGATATGCAATCGCAAAACCCGTGATAATATAACCTATGATTGTAGGAATATTAAAGCGTTTGAGCAAAATATTTAAAAAAGTTGCTATGGCTGTCGCACTTAAAATAATCGAAAGCAAATTATCCATTAATTATTCACCAAATAAGATAATCTCATAGCTATTTTTATGTTTAACCAAAGGATTTTTAGTTTGGTTATTTTTACGAGAGAGTCCATCGACTTCTGTCTTAAGAGAACCAATCAACGTTTCATATTCATCAATTTTTTCTTTAAGCTGCATAATAATATCTACACCTGCAAGATTGACTCCCAAATCACGTGTAAGACGTAAAATCATTTTTATTTTATCAATATCACTTTGTGAATACAAACGCATCTTTCCATCTGTTCGAGATGGCCGTACCAATCCCTCACGCTCATACTGACGTAAAGTTTGAGGATGAATTGTTAGAACTTTTGCCACAACACTAATCAAATAAACAGGTTCGTCATATCCATGATGCATCGTTACTCCTTAATTCATAGGTAATTTTTCTTCCATTAACACCTTTAAGTCCTGACTTAACGAAGAGAGTTCTGGAAGTATAATATTAGCGATTAAATACAAATCACCTTTCATTTGGCTTTTGCGGTTGAGGGCACCATAATCTTTAACACGAAATTTTTGCCCATTTTTAGTATCATTTTTAACTTTGAGGGTTATCTCTTTATACAAGGTTTCAACAACAACTTTGCCACCAAACAACGCTGTTTTTAAAGGAATATCAATCGTCTTAAGTAAATCATCACCTTCACGCGCATACTCAGGGCTTGGCGCTACTTCAACACTTAGGAAAAGATCTCCTTTATGACCTTGAAAGCTTTTTCCTTTTTCTTTAATACGCATTTTTTCGCCATTTTTAATGCCAGCTGGAATTTTTACATCAAAACTTTCGCCATTATATGAAACGGAATGTTTGCCACCAAGAATTGAGACATTAAATGGAATCGTAATTTTAGCGTTTACATCAAGATCTGGCTCATT
>JAQUVE010000168.1 GCA_028693565.1 Sulfurospirillaceae bacterium
GTTCGCAAGATAAGAAAAAAATCCTGCCCAGGGCTGAGAAGTGCTAAAAAATAGATAGATGTCAATGTGAAAAACTCAATACTTAGCATAGTAAAACCTTTTTGCTTGCAAGTATAGAACAATGCACAAAAAGCTTATTGTATAAAATTGACTTGGTATTCTTTAGGGCTAAGGGCAGTTTTTCGTTTGAAAAAACGGTGAAAATGACTTTGATCGCTAAATCCACAATACTGTGCGCACAGAGCGATAGGCATCCCTTCTTGTAGCAGTTTTTTTGCATGATGGATTTTTAAATCAAGCCAATAATGTTTAGGCGGGCAACCAAATACTTTCTTAAAGCGGCGAATGAGTACATAAGGATTGAGCCCAAAACGGGAAGCTAACATATCTAGTCGAATGGGTTCATCCAAGCGTTCACTTAAAAAGTGTGCTACATTATCAATGGTTGTTTGCGATAGTGGTACATTGACTCGATGGGTATAAAGCCAAAAAAACTTCTCCAACCACACCTCTAATGCCTTTATATGTGAGGCATTAGAATCAACCAAAAAGTCATTCATAAGGCTTAAAAAACTTTCAAATAAAGCTTTATGGTGAATCAGTGGATTTTTTAAAGGTAAAAGTTTTGAAGCGGAAGTATGAAAAAGCCTATTTTGAATAGCAAGACAAAAATCGGTATCTAAATAGAGCATAAAATAGGTACGTTTTGTACCAAAACGGGGGTTGCATGTATGTTGGATATGAGGTTCAATAATGGCAAGTCCACCAAAATTTAGTAAAAAATCGCCTTGTGGTGTGTGAAAAATCGTTTCACCTTCAGCTACTATTCCAATAGAAAGGGTAGGGTGAGCATGGGCTTCATAGGCTCTATCACTTGCTTTAGTATAGCGAATTTCGACAAAAGGGAACTGTGGATTATAGATAATGCGTGAATGGCTACTCATATTATTTGGCTTCATGAGAGTATTGTAATATAATTTTAAAAATAAAAACAAGGTTGGCAAAATGAAACAAATAGTTTTAGTAATGAGTATGCTCATTTTGACGATAACTTTGAATGCGCTAGATTTTGAGCGAGAGAGTAGGTATCAGAATGAGTGTGACGAAGGAAATCTTCACAGTTGCCTTCTTTTAGGTGCGATGTACCATACCGGCGATGGAGTTAGTCAAAATTTTTCGCACGCTCGAAAGTTGTATGCTAAGGCGTGTGAGGGTGATTTGGCAGAAGCGTGTTCTCACTTAGGTTTTATGTATGAGAGTGGGCATGCAGGGCTTAGTTTTGAGAAAGCTATAGATGCGTATGAAAAGGCTTGCGGGCTCAATGATGCTGAAGGGTGCGCTAGTTTAGGGCGTTTTTATGAAAATGGTAAAGGTGTTGAAATAGATATGGATGAGGCAGTAGCGTATTACAACAAAGCGTGCGAAAATGGCGACGGTATGAGTTGTGAGCATTTGGCGCTTATGTATGAGGATATAAACGATTATATGACAGCGGTTGAGTACTATGAGAAAGCTTGCGATCTACATGGGGTAGATGCGTGTGTGACGCTTGGCGTGATGTACTACAATGGTTCACAAGGTACGACACAAGACGAACAAAAAGCCTTGGAATTTTTTCAAAAAGCATGCGCTTTAGGAGATGAAAAAAGTTGCCAAAATAGCACGATTATTAAAGGTTTTTAGGTTATAGATTAGTGCGTTAATTTCTCAATAGGCATAGGTTCTGCATGAAAATAACCTTGTGCAAAATCAATGTTTAACTCTTGAACAATATCATCAATTTCTTTGTTACTGACAAATTCGGCAACGGTTTGCATGCCTAATCTTTTTGCAAAATCATTAATTGCGGCAACGATTTGGTAACTGTTGTCATCACTTGCGATTGTTTTGATGATCGTCCCATCAATTTTAAGAATATCTGCATTAAATTGTGCAAGATAGGCAAAGTTTGAATAGCCACTACCAAAGTCATCAATAGCGATTTTGGTACCTAAGGCTTTAACACTTTTGATAAAAGAGGTAATCGTTTGATAATCTCTAATGGCTTCAGTTTCTGTTAATTCAAAAATAATACGTGAAGGCTCAGGAAAATTCATAACAGCATTTTTAATAAAAGAGACCGTTTCAGTATCTTCAATATCTTCAACAGAGAGATTGATGGCAACGCTTTCTGCACGTGTTTTAAAATCAGATAATGTTTTTTCAATCATTATCCGCGAAAGGGTAGAGTAATATTTTGATTTTTTAGCAACTTCTAGAAAAAAATAGGGTGTATAGAGCGTACCATTATCATCGATAAGTCGCATTAAACTTTCATATTTAGTAATACGCCTTGTTTTAATATGCCGTAGAGCTTGGTAATAAGGAATAATTCTATTATGCTCAATAGCATGTTTAAGAGTATTCAGCATTTGAAAGTTCCGTTCATGAAGCGCTTCTTCTTTTTCATTGGAGAGAAACCAAAAAATATGCCTTGAGCGTGCTTGTTTAAGTGCCTCTTCTGCGCGTGAGAGAATCTGTGCTTTATCTGTTGCGAGACCAGCACTGATACGTGTTGTAATCCCTTGCATATTCGGTAAAAATTCATGTTCATGTATGCGAAAAATAATATCTTCAATTTTTGTGCAAAAAAGTTCAGTTTGCTCGTTGTCAGCAACAATAACAAAATTATCAGCTCCAAGTGTGTAGAGCGAATAATGTGTTGGATAGAGTAATGAAAGCAGTTTTTTTGAAAATTCCTTTAAGAGGGCATTACCTGTCTCAAACCCATAAAAGCGATTTATTTCGCCAAAGCTATCAATGTTCATAAGGGCGATAGCAGGATTTTTATATTTTTCAAGATCTTCGAAAAACTTAATTCTATTGGGAAGATTTGTTAATGCATCTGTCGTTTGTTTTTGGATTTGTTGCTGTTGTTTAATAATTTCTGTGAGGTCATTGCGGGTTGAAATATACTCGATAATGTTTTGATTTTCATCAAATAAGGGCACGATGGTGGTATCCACATAATAGGGCTCTCCTGATTTGTCTTTATTGACAATCATCCCTTTCCAGATTTTTCCAGCCGTGATAGTTTTCCACATGGTTTGAAAGGTGCTATTTGGAACATCTGGATGGCGAATGATATTGTGTGATCGCCCGATAAGCTCAGTGCGCGAATAGCCTGAAATTTTGACAAAAAGATCATTGACATAGGTGATAATACCTTCTGTATTGGTTCTTGAAACAATGGAGTTAGCATCGAGTGCAATTTTATAGGCATCCAGTGTTTTAATCGTTTGTTCTAATTCTTGAACGACAGCATTGGTGAGGCGAGACATCGCTGCTATATTTTGATGCGTTTCATCTAAGGGGTTTTGGCTTGATTTAGGTAATATATTAGGTGTTTCTTGTTCGCTAAGTGCTAAAACAGTCGTTGTAAGGTTTAACATTTGCGCAGAAAGCGGGGTTTTAAAAAATTCTCCATAGCTAAAAAATCCTGCCGTTGTTCCTGTTACATTGCACAATTGAAATTCTTGTTCAAGAATGCTACCAGCAAATGCTTTACGCCCCATGCACGAATAAATCCACAAAACTTCTGGTGAGTATTGAAGCGTGGAGTCTGTATTGTCAATAATGCCGTCAATATTGGCAATACTAAAGCGAACCTTATCGCCATTGGTAAATTCTCCAGCAAAGATAAGTGAATTTTCAGTCACACCTATGGGAGCCCTTGCTATGTTGACACCATTTTCTGTTTTGATAAGGGGAAACTTTACAAGACTTGATGGGAGGTTTTCAACAATATTATCGCCAAAATAATGACGTATGATGTCAAATATGGGTTTAGAATCGAGTTCATAAACAACATTGTTTATTGATTTGGTAACGCACATAGGCTTACCGATAGGATTCCAATTCAGTTTCCATGTATTTTGTATCTTTAAAGAGGCATTATGAAAAGCGGCTCCCACAACACCGTGTTCATAGATAGTACCATTGAGTGAAATGAGCGTTTGAGAAAAAGTACCGTAATCAGCAGCGGCACCTCCTGCTATGATAAGTTCGCTGTGATGCGCATGAATGCCTTTTAGAAATTCTTCAGGTTGGCCTACCAAACCTTCACTAAATAAAATAGCTGCTTTAACATCGTTTTTTGGGAGTGATTTGGCAAGTGTTAATCCTCCATTAAAATCACATGTTTGGCTGATAAGAGGAATAAGCTTAGTCTGAGAAAAAGCACAAAAAGAGAGGACAACAGAGTTTTCATACGTGTGAGCATTAAAAATTTCTCCCGCAGTAGTTGTCCCTAAAATGACGGCATTGG
>JAQUVE010000039.1 GCA_028693565.1 Sulfurospirillaceae bacterium
CAATGGCAGAATCTGCAATTCGAGATAAAAATTTTTCACTCTATTTTAGATTAGCTTCAAAAAATTCTTTTTTAGAATATACCCCGATTTATCAAAAAGTACTTCTTCTGGGTGAAAAACTGCAATATAATATTACAACCTTTATAGACAAAAAAGATTACAAGCAGGCGCTTATTTTATCGGATCTTTTATACCAATTTACACCCTATCAAAATCAAGCAAGTCGCCTCAAAGAAATTACTAAAGCCTTAATGCTTCTAGAATATCATATCCACAATCACACCCTCTATGACGCAATAAAAACACAAGATCAATTTCAATTAAACGCAAATTATACTATTGTGCAAGAACTGGAACAACAAAAAAATCATTTTTTTGAACAACAATTAAAACTCATTACTCTCAAACAATATTCACAAGTATATGCAAATATAACACCCTATATGAAATTTATCATTTGTAAAAATCACATTGCATCGCTTATGAAAAAATGCTATATATCGCAATTTGAAGATGCATATAAAAAATTTGATCGTGCTATTGATTGGGAAAAAACATTTAAGACATATCTCGAATTTTTTACATTAGACACGCTATTGGTCAAATTCGCTAAAGCATCTGACAAATTAGAAATTCTAAAAACCATACCAACACACCAAGAAATACTTCTTGATATTACGACGTATCCAGCAGTAATTCTCGTTAAATTGCCATAGATGTATAGATTACAGTAATAATTTGCTATAATCTATACATCTACACTCTTATATAAGGTACATAAATGAAAAATCTCAAAGTTTACGATTATTCACAAGAAGCATTAGCGAAGTTTCAATACGCTATCTTCAAAACAGAAAAAGGTGATATTGTTATCAAACTTTTTCCTGAAGAAACACCTAATACAGTAGCAAATTTTGCAACACTTGCCAATGATAAGTTTTATGATGGTTTAATCTTCCACCGTGTTATTGCAGGATTTATGGCTCAAGGTGGTTGTCCAAGTGGCAGAGGTACAGGAGGCCCAGGCTGGTCTATTGCATGTGAATGTAAGGGACAAAAAAGTAAACATAAACGTGGTGTTCTTTCTATGGCGCATGCTGGTCCCAATACAGGTGGCAGCCAATTTTTTATCTGCTTTGTTGATTGTCCTCATTTAGATGGCGTTCACACTGTTTTTGGAAGCATTCAAAAAGAGGATAAAGAGAGCTTTAAAGTCTTAGACAGTATCAAACAATCCGATAAAATCCTTACTATCGAAATTAAAGAACAACTATAATACTCTTGACATGTGGAGATAAAACTCTACATGTCAAAATAACACACACATTCATAAAATCCACCTTTCAACGCCTTATTATGATTTATTAACCTACAATTTTGTTATAATCTATCCTATTTTTGACAAAAAGGACTACTATGATTGGACGTATCAATACGCTTTTCCCACTTTGGGCACTGCTTTTTTCTTGTGCTGCTTATTTTATGCCACACGCCTTTACACCTTATAAAGGTCAAATTGCTTCTTTACTGATAGCCATTATGTTTTTTATGGGAATTACCTTACGGCTAGAAGATTTTGCACGTGTACTAAAGCAACCTAAAATCATCGCAATCACTGTTGCACTACAATTTATCATTATGCCTTTAATGGCTTGGATCCTCTCAAAAAGCCTTGGTTTTTCAACCGAATTACTCGTTGGTATGGTTCTTGTTGGTGCCGTATCAGGAGGTACCGCTTCAAATGTTATTACCTATTTAGCAAAAGGTGACGTTGCTCTTTCTATCACGATGACAATCACCTCTACGATTTTATCCGTTGTTGCAACACCTTTATTAACACTTCTTTATGTAGGGCAAAGTGTACCCGTTCCTACGAATGATATGTTGCTCAGTATCGCAAAAATGGTTTTAGCACCAGTGATTACAGGTGTTATTGTAAATTATTTTTTACATGCGACAATTAAACGCTATGAGCCTTATCTGGCGACACTTTCCATGATTGCTATTGTTTTTATTATTGCTATTGTTGTAGGGCTAAACCAAGGGCGTATAGCCACAATCGGATTGATCACGGTTACAGGTATTATCCTTCATAATATTTCAGGTCTACTCAGTGGCTATTGGGTAGCCAAATGGTTAGGATACGAACACAAAATATGTAAAACAGTTGCTATTGAAGTGGGAATGCAAAATTCTGGTTTAGCTGTCGCCCTTGCTATGAAATACTTTACGCCACTGAGTGCACTTCCTGGTGCTATCTTTAGTGTTTGGCATAATATTTCAGGGTCACTTCTTGCTGGGTTTTGGTCAAGAGAAAATAAAAATTAATCTAAACAAAGGAGAAAATTTTCTCCTTTGTCATGACCATTATAGAGTAGAAGATAATTTTCCAACCACTTTCCCTAAAATTTTAACATCAGATGCACCTACAATCTCAGGAGCATAAGATTCATTATCTGAAACAAGAGCAACCATGCCATTTGATTTCAGCTGCAAGCGCTTAATAAATAAACCAGCAGGTGTTGAGACAATATAAATACCCGATTTGAGAGCATTCGTATACTCCTTATTGATAAAGACAACATCCCCACTATAAAGCGTTGGTTCCATCGAATCACCTAAGACATTAATCGCTTGAAGATGTTTGACACTCTTCATCCCTCCTAAACGCTCAAGCACTTCCTCATCAAGATACATAGGCTCGCTATCTTCTTCTTCATTCAGTGCACCACCACCCGCAGAAGCATAAATGTCTTTGAAATAATTGATCCGAGCAAATTTTTCTGTTTCTGCTTGCAGACTCTCTACAATTTGATCAAACATTAGCCAATTAATTGAGATTTTTCGCTTTGCACAAAATTCCAATATCTCTTTATAAGGAATTCTATTACGACTTTTCATTGTTGCAAGTGTGATTTGATTGATATCTAAGGCTTCAGCAACATCTTTATCAAAGACTTTGCGATTGCCAACTTCTTCTGAGAGAATATCCTTGATTTTATTCAAAATATCAAAAACATTAGGCATTTTAGCTCCTTAAGATAATTTAAAAACCATAAATATTTCAATTTGAAATATTATTATAGCATAAATTCTTTTTTTATTACAATATAAATAAAAAAGGAGCTGTTATGAAAACTTTAATCTATAAAATGAGCTACACACGTCAAGTATACAATGCCTTTATGAGTCGATTCGAACAAAAAATGTTAAAATTAAGTAATGCTATCTTTTAAGAAGCGCCCTATTGACGCTTCTTTTGAGTAGCCTTTTGAAGATAGAACCACAAAAGGGCTATAATAGAAAGTAGAAGAAACGGTGCAAACAGAGGATTGGCTGTAAAATAGGCTGCGATACGTGTTAAAACATCTCCTGCTAAATAACTACCAACACCTAAAATACAAGCCCAAAGCCCTGCTGAAATTGTATTGATAATATGAAATTTTACAACTGGATATTTGGTAAGTCCTATCGTCACAGGTACCAATGTTTTGAGTCCATAAATAAATTTTTGTAAAAAGATAATTTTGTCACCATATTTTTTCATTAAAATATGACTTAGTGCTAGTTTTCTACGGTGCTTTTTAATATAAGGCATCAAAATATGTTTATTGTAACGGCCCATATAAAAAAGAAAGGCACTCCCTATAGCATTGGCGCTAAAAGCAACAATAATTGATACTGTCAGATCCATTTTCCCTGCATACGAAAGTACTCCCGCGGCAATAATAGCCACCATGCCACCACCAAAGGAGTAAGCAAACAATATAATATAACCATACGTTGAGAGAGAATTAATAATATCTTCCAAGAAAATCCTTATTTATAAATCAATTGCAATGTTTTGGCAAACTCTTCTACGGCATATGAAGAGGGTAAGCTATCAGCCTCTGCAATTTGATCTGGCATAATGTTGTTGCCATAAAGTTCAATATTTTTATCATAATCATGATTTAAGACACTTCCATCCAATGAAAACCCAACGAAAAGTCCTTCTGTTTTCGTATACGTGTATATTTCGGATTTAAAATCCACTTCGCTTCCTTTTCCAACACTCTCACCAGCTGGTCCAGCTGCTACTGAGGCATCCACACCCAAAGTAATCTTTTGATTCATCATTTTTTTAATACTATCTTTACTTTTAAAGACCATTAAAATATCTTTAGATTCGACGCCAAGTTGTAACCCAAAGCCAGCACCACCAAGTTTTACAAAAAATGGGTAGCTCCATGATCCATCACTTTTTCGTACAACCATTACACCATTTCCTGTTTTACCCCCTAAAAACATACTAATTTCTATGGTACTTGGAAAAATAGCAATAGCTTGTGCTGTTTGAAAAATTTTTCTAGGTATAGCATGGGTATCACGTAACATATTTTTGAGTGCATTTGAGCTATCAAGTAATTTTTCTTCCGCTGAACCGAAGGCAAAAGTAACTGCCATTAGGCAAAGCATTAAAATGTATCCTATTTTTTTCATTCTTTACTCCTCTCTTCCTTGATTTTTATTGACATAGTTAAAAAAAGCCCCTTCTTGTGCTAAAAGAGCTTCATGTGTTCCGTGTTCTACGATGCTACCTTTATCAAGTACATAAATATAATCTACATTTTTAATGGTACTTAATCTATGCGCTATGATAATAGTCGTCTTTTTTTCCAAATAAGATTCTAAGGCATAAAAAAGTTTTGCCTCCGTATGCACATCTAGCGCTGATGTTGATTCATCAAGGATAACAATATTTGGATTTTGTATCACCATACGAGCAATTGACAAGCGCTGCCTTTGGCCACCAGAAAGCTTAATGCCATGCTTTCCTATCTGTGTATCCAATCCTTCATCCAGCGAGGCAACAAATTCATCCAACTGTGCAATTTGTAATGCCTGATGAATTAACCCTGGGCCTATTGTATCATCTATCATTAAATTTTGAGCAATAGATGCATTAAATAGCTGTGGATTTTGAAGCACTAAATAAAGATTATCACGTACAACATCCATTCCAATCTCTCTCACAGAAATACCATCAAATAAAACATCACCATGATCAAAAGGGTATAGCCCAACGAGTAAATGTGCTAATGTCGTCTTACCACTACCACTTGCACCAATAATCGCAACTTTTGCACCACTAGGAATACTCATATTAATTTCATGTAATACAGATTTAATGCCATCATAGCTAAAACTAAGATGCGTAACATCAATACTATTCGTTGGCTTTAGTGCAAAAGGATTTTTTACGTGTAAAAATTCTTCTTCAACTTGAAGTTTTAAAATCGCATTGATTCTATCTAATGCTTTTTGCGCATTATGGTAGCTGTATTGGATATTTAAAATATCTTGGATAGGTGTCATCATCACCCAAAGATAGCCAAAAATAGCTAACATAGAACCAATACTTAAATCCGAATATGCTACAACAAAAATACTTGCTGCTCTGAAAATTTCAAACCCTGAGAGAAAGATGAGAAAAGAGAGTCTCGTTGCACCATCACTTTTATAACTAAATTGAATGGAATTAGTCTTAATACTTTGCGCAAGAGCTATCACATTGCCAAAAAAGAATTTTTCTTTATTGGCCGAGCGAATTTGAACAAACATATCCAGTGTTTCGCTTAAGGCATCTTGGAAAACTTCAAAGGCTTTGTTTTGCTCTTTTTTAAGTATCGAAACTTTTTTCGCTAGTTTTGTGGTCAAAACAATCACAATAGGATTTAAGATAAGGATAAAAAGCCCTAATTGCCAATGAATCATAAGAAGCACTATCCCAACGCCAATAATTGTCAAAATAGAAATAATCAATCTGCTAACAAAAACCCCAATAAAATTATCAATTGTTTCAATATCTACAATCAATAAAGAAGAAGCTTTACCTGCACCAAAAAACTCAAAAGCATTCATCCTCACCTTACTTAAATGCATCAATAATTCTTCTCGAATACTATAAGCAATATTTTTGGAGACAATGGTAAAAAGCTTTGTTTGAAGGTAGTTTAAAAGGAAAAAACCTAAGCGTAATAAAAGTACAACAAGAAGAACCATTCCAATATACATATAAGGTTTTTGTGCTCCTCCAAAACAAAGATCGACCCAATGAACTACAAATCCAGGTTTCGATAACAATACCTCATCGACTAACATAGGCATTAATAAGGGTGCAGGAGTACTGACAAGAACGGCTAAAAAAGCAATAATATTCGCATAAATTAGCTCTTTTCGATACGCTTTAATGGCAGTAAAAAGTTTTTTGAAGGTATAAGATGTTTGCATTCTAATCCGTTAAAAGCAGCATGTAGAGGAAAACCCTCTACATGTAAAAGTTTTTAGCGTGCAAAGTCTATTGCGCGCACTTCTCTAATGACATTAACTTTAATTTCACCAGGGTACTGAACTTTATCTTCGATTTCTTTGGCTATCTCTTTAGCTAACAATACCGCTTCATCATCATTGACCAATTTAGCGTTCGCTATAACACGGATTTCACGTCCAGCATTGATAGCATAAACTTGTTTAATGCCCGGTTTATTTTTGGCAATATCCTCGATGTCATTAACACGCTTCAAGAAACTCTCCAATACTTCTCTTCTTGCTCCTGGTCTTGCAGCGGAGAGTGTATCTGCCGCGCATACAGCCGCTGATTCAACAGACGTTGGCTCTTCATGACCGTGATGCGCATAAATAGCATTGATAACGACATCATGTTCTTTATAACGTTTACAAATCTCCGCACCCAAATCAACATGGCTTCCTGCTGTTTCATGCGTCAAAGCTTTACCAATGTCATGCAAGATACCTGCACGTCTAGCTAAAAGAACATCTCCACCTGTTTCAGCAGCAATAATACCTGCTAAATGCGCTACTTCAAGAGAGTGACCCAGAGCATTTTGACCATAACTTGCTCTAAATTTTAAACGACCAATCAATTTCACTAATTCTGGATGCACTTTAGTAATGCCAAGGTCAATAATAATATTTTCTCCCTCTTCAATGAGGCTTTGGTCAAATTCATCTTTAACCTTCTCATAAATACCTTCAATACGTGCAGGCTGAATACGTCCATCTTGGACTAGAAGCTCGATTACTTTAGTAGCGATGGCACGACGGTAGAGATTAAAACTACTGAGGATAATTGCATTAGGTGTGTCATCGATAATAATATCTACGCCTAAAAGCATCTCTAATGTTTTAATGTTACGTCCCTCTTTACCAATGATACGACCTTTTAATTCATCATCTTTGATGTTCACAACATTGATAAGTCGTTCAGCTGCAAATTCACCTGCAAAACGAGTAGTAGCTTGAGCCAAAATATAATTTACCCTGCGCTTAGCATCTTGCTTTGCTTCTTCTTCAAGGCGTCTAACCATATGTGCTATTTCAGCGCGTGATTGTTCTTCAACTTTATTGAGTACAATGTCACGAGCTTCATTTTGTGTCAAACCAGCCGAACGCTCAAGGACAACAAGAGCCTCTTGCACCTTAGTACTATACTCATTTCTAAGCTGTTGTCCTTCTTCGTATAACGCATTTGCGCTTGATTGAAGTAAACCTATATCTTCACGCTCTTTGGTGATTTTTTTAAACTCTTCTTTAAAATTACGATCTTTTTTCTCAAGCTCAAGCATCTTTTCGCTATGCTCTTTTTTGAGGGCTATAGTACGATCTTCATAGCGTCTTTTCGCTTCTAACTCTGCTTCTTTAACTTTAATGTTACTGCTACTTAAAATTAACTCCGCTTCATGTTCAATGGCCTTTGCTTTGGCACGCGCCTGCTCTACGTGTATTTGGTAATTGGCTGACTCCATCTTTTTGGCAATGAAAAATCCTGCTACCCCGCTTACTACGGTAGCTCCGACTGCTAGTGATTCTAAAACCATTTGTCCCTCTTTTTAATATAGTTTTATAGGGGGTTAAATAAATATCCGCTTCAATATCATGTTCTTCACAGACAACACTCTGAGTGAAACACACTTCCCGTTGAACAAACAATATTGTGGGTTTGGACGAAAAAGATTCGAAAAATCGATCATACATTCCTTTTCCAAAACCAATTCGCTTAAATGCTCCATCCACCCCTAGGACGGGCACTATAACTACATCTACCTTTGATTTAACTGCCCATGAATTTTTAGGCTCCATGATATTAAATCGTTTTTTATATAAAGGCAATCTATATTTTATCATCTTAAAACTAATACCTTCCATAAACGGTACGTAAACCTTATATCTTCGCCTAAAATAGCGAATGACTTGTGTAATATCAGCTTCAATATCTAATGGAATATAGAGTAAAATCGAGCGGGCTTTTAACAAACAGAGTTGGTCTATCAATTGTGCTGAAATCACTTTATCACGCTTAAAAGGATTACATACTTGGTTTAGTTTTCCCCTACAATAGGTGCGAAATTCAGATTTTGTTTCAAATTTAGTTTTTTCCATTGTTGTCACTTTAAGCCTTATTTCAATACAATAATAGCCTTTATATTATTTTATTGCACTAAAAAAGGACTTCAATGAAAATTTTTTTAATGATCTTTACAGCTATTAGTTTGCTACTTTTAAGTGGCTGCTCTTCTGAGAAAAAACAGAGTAACGATAAAAATACATCCGCTAGCAAAGAAGAGATAAAAAATGAGCCTATAACGCTTAAAGATATTAATGGTCAAGAGATTATCGTCAAATCTACTGCAAAAGGATTTACTTTCTCAGGTTATGAAAACAAAGTAGTTCTTGTCAATTTTTTTGCAACATGGTGTCCTCCATGCAAAGCAGAAATCCCTCACCTTATCAACCTACAAGAGAAGTATAAAGACAAGTTTGCCATTATTAGTATTTTACTTGAAGAGAATAAATCTAATGAAGAAATTGCTAATTTTATTAAATACAACGCTATCAATTACACTATCACCAATAGTGCAGAAAATTATAAATTTGCCAAGTCAGTCGGTGGCGTTAACAACATTCCATTAATGTTTTTATACGATAAAGAAGGAAATTACTCGACCCATTATGTGGGGGCTATTCCTGAAGAAATGATTGATGCTGACATCAAAAAAGTCCTCTGATAATGTTTGGATTTATTAAAAAAGGACTTAGTAAAACACTAGGTGCAATAAAAGAAATTTTACCTGAAAAAGTGGATAAAATAGAGAAATCTATTTTAGAAGAGATATTGCTGGAATCTGACATTCCTTATGAGTTAATTGAAGAAATTTTTTACTACTTACCACCTTCTTCTACGGTGAATAAAGAAGATATAAGACGTGTTTTAAAAGCTTACTTTATTTATGATACTAAAATTCAAGAGGCACGCACAACTCCTTTCGTTGAACTTATTATCGGTGTTAATGGGGCAGGAAAAACAACAACCATTGCAAAACTAGCTCATAATTATAAAAAAGAAGAAAAGTCTGTTCTCTTAGGTGCTGCCGATACTTTTAGAGCAGCAGCCATTGAACAGCTCAAAAGTTGGGCGGACAAGATTGGTGTAGGCATTATCTATACGCAACAAGGGCATGACCCATCAGCCGTTGCTTACGATACCATTAGTTCAGCCATAGCAAAAAAAATTGATCACGTTATCATTGATACTGCTGGAAGACTGCACAATCAAGTGAATCTTGCTAATGAGCTTAAAAAAATCGTACGTATTTGCGATAAAGCTTATGAGGGTGCTCCTCATCGCAAAATCCTTATTTTAGATGGCACACAAGGAACCTCGTCAATCAATCAAGCACTAGCCTTTCATAACATGATAGGCATTGATGGTATTATCATTACAAAGCTTGATGGGACTGCCAAAGGTGGCTCATTATTTGGTATAGCTAAAGCCTTAGAACTACCTATCTTATATGTTGGGGTCGGAGAAGGAAGAGATGATTTAATTCCTTTTAACCCAGATGACTATATCGATACCATTTTAGATTCTATCTTTATCAATCACAATGGCTAAAAAACAAACCCTTTTTGAGTGCCAAGCGTGTGGGCATCAAAGTGCAAAATGGCTTGGGAAATGCCCAAATTGTGGTGCTTGGGATCAATTCATTGAGCTCAGTTCTAAGCAAATAGAAGTTTTAAAAGAGACGAACTCTAATCCTCTCCCATCTTATATCGGTGCCGTACCCATTACAGAAGTGAGCTATGAACACTTAGAGCGCTTTAGCTCAGGCGATACTGAGCTTGATTTAGTTTTAGGTGGAGGTATTGTTGAAGGGAGCCTTACTCTCATTGGTGGAAGTCCAGGAGTAGGAAAATCAACACTTTTATTAAAAATCGCAGGGAATTTAGCCAAATCTGGAAAAAAAGTTTTATATGTGAGTGGCGAAGAGTCATCCAGCCAAATCAAGTTACGTGCTAATAGACTCGATAGTAACTATGAAAGTCTCTATCTTTTGTCCGAAATTAGGCTTGATATTATTTTTAAAGAGCTTGAAAAACACGCTTTTGATGTTCTTATTATTGATTCTATTCAGACCATTTATAGCCAAGATATCACCTCAGCACCGGGAAGTGTTTCACAAGTACGAGAGATTACTTTTGAGCTCATGCGTTTTGGTAAAGAGAAAAATATTGCTATTTTTATTATTGGACATATCACGAAAGAAGGC
Organism: Sulfurospirillaceae bacterium; assembly: GCA_028693565.1. GTDB lineage: Bacteria > Campylobacterota > Campylobacteria > Campylobacterales > Sulfurospirillaceae > Sulfurospirillum. The sequence continues at coordinate 10,611 of JAQUVE010000039.1, forward strand.
TCTATTGCTGGACCTCGCATTTTGGAGCATATGGTCGATACTGTGCTCTATTTTGAAGGTGATGCATCAAGAGAACTAAGACTTTTAAGAGGCTTTAAAAACCGCTTTGGTACTACCAGTGATGTAGGTATCTTTGAAATGACTAAAGCAGGACTTATGAGTGCAAAAGATATCTCCAAGAAATTTTTTACCAGAGGAAAAGCACAAGCAGGCTCTGCTATTACAGTACTCATGGAAGGCTCGCGCCCCATTATTTTAGAAGTACAAGCATTAGTAAGTGATAGTGGTTACCCAAATCCAAAACGTAGTGCCACAGGTTATGAACTCAATCGTCTTACAATGCTTTTAGCGCTACTCGAGCGAAAACTCGATTTACCATTTAATCAATACGATGTCTATATTAACATTGCAGGCGGTATTAAAATTAGCGAAACATCAGCAGATTTAGCCATTATTGCAGCACTGATTAGTAGTTATCGTAATCGCCCTATTAGCAAAGATACTGTTTTTATAGGTGAAGTCTCTTTGATAGGCGATGTCAGAGATATTTTTAACCTTGATATACGTTTGAAAGAAGCCAAATCGCAACATTTTGAAAAAGCAATAGTTCCCTCTATGCCATTAGAAGAGATTCCAGGCATTCGATGCTATGCGATTGATGAAGTCTCAAAATTAATTGAGTGGATGTAAAATTTTAGTATAATTAACCGATATAAGAACATATAAGTATACTTCAAATTGAAAAGGAATGGGTATGGCAGGAAAAAAGCCTGAAGATGGCGAAGTTGTAGTTGAAAAGAAATCAAAAAAAAATACAGTTCTAATTATCGTAATCGCGTTATTAGTACTCCTTCTTTTAGGTGGTGGATTAGCAGCATTTTTTTTACTGGGCAGTCATGATGAACAAGCTGCTGTGAGTGGTGGTGAAACAACACATCAAGAAGCTAAAACGGAAAAAAAGAAAAGTACTACTAAACGGTCAACTGATCATCTGACGATTGGACCTATGTACCCAATGACACAATTTGTCGTTAACCTTTTAAGTGAAAGTGGCAACCGCTATTTAAAAGTCGCTCTTGACTTAGAACTTAGTGATATCAAACTTCAACCTGAGATGGACCATAAAAAATCACTTATCCGTGATATTATTATTCGCACATTTTCATCTAAAACATTTGAAGAAATTAGCACCCTCAAAGGTAAAGATAAACTCAAAGACGAAGTGTTAGACAAAATTAACGAAAATCTTTCCGATGGGCAAGTTAAAAATATCTTTTTTACTGATTTTGTGGTTCAATGATTGGCATTGATATTGTTAGTGTAGAGAGAATTAAGAAATTACACGAGCGTTTTGGAGACAAAGCGCTCACTAAATTTCTCGATAACGATGAGATTCTGCTTGTTAAGTCTACTGAAACTTTAGCAGGATTTTATGCTGCAAAAGAGGCTATCTCAAAAGCACTTGGCCTTGGTATTAGTGCAAAATGTGGATTTTTTGATATTAAACTATCAAAAGATACTCACAATGCCCCTTCCTTCACACTGTCTAAACATCTCATTGAAGAGTTTAAAATCACTGATTTAGCCTTATCTATTAGTCATGATGCTGGTTTTGCTATTGCTGTAGCCTGCATTGAAAGTACAAATCATCAAAAAATACTCTATCACAGCTCATCCACCACCGACAAATTGTAAAAACTCTACTCTATCTTTCTCACATAAAAGATGACTTTCCCAATTATCTTTTTTAACCACATTCATATTAACAGCTGCTGCCATCACTTTGTCTTCAATGCCTATCTCTTCGATCAGCTCTTTAATAGTTCTTGAATGAGATTCTAATGGTTCACCATTAACGATTAAGTGCATTATTTTCCCTTATTTTTTCTAAAACATGCCATTTTGAAACGTTCACCCATAAAAGCTGGGTCAATTAAAATTTTGACTTTATTGGCCTCTTTTTCATAATTTTCTTTTGAAACATTGGCATATAACATCTCCAAAAGCTCAATTAAGCCAAACTCAACCAGTGCTGTCATTTGTGTCGTATACTGGTGCAATAATGCGCCATTTTGTTCATACGCATCGATAAGATGACTAAAATTTACGTCATAGGTAATATCACTCTTGCCAAATAAAGATTTAAAAGAGATAGGCTCTCTTAAGCTTTCATCTGCCACTAACGGGGTCAATGCGAAGAATGGATAAACTTTTTGTTCAGCATAGACCCGTAGCGAAAAGTCATTACGCGCCACTTTGTCACCATAATCAAAAGTGACAAACTCATACCGTTCACTGCCTTTAGCCATGGCCCTTGCAAAGCTCTCATAGCCAATTGCAATTTCGCCTTTAATGACACTATGTCTAATAGCCAACTCATTTGTTGGAGCATCTATAGGGCAAAAAATCAATTGACTATTTTCATCAACTACTAGCATTTTATCATCATAAATAACTTCACATGCAAAAGCATCAAAAATCTCATTAGCCACAAAAAAGGCTTCTTTACATGAAAGCTCATCTAAGCTTTTTAGATGTAAAAGTTTGATTGTCTCCCCGAAAGCCTCTTTAAAATATCGCTCTTGCATCAACTGATTAGCCTCAAATGGCTCAACGATATAAAACGTTAAGGTTTCCAGCAATGAAGGCTTAAGGGTATATAAGAATTGGATAATATCAGCAAGTAGATAACCTTTATGCGCACCTATTTCAACCACACAGCAATGTGACGATAAAAAACCACTTTCAATGGTAGAAATAAGGCGTTTAGCAATACTCCCACCAAAAAAGATGCTCGTACTAACCGCTGTATAAAAATCCCCTTTTTTACCAATATCACGCTCACGCGTATAGTAGCCATTTGGACCATAAAGCCATTGTGTCATATAGCTACTAAAGTTCACCATTCATCCTTGCATATAATTCAACCAATAATTTTTGTATATCCAATTCAAAAATTGCTTTATCTAACATAATGGCTCTGAGTGAATTAGTGAGCGTATCCACATCATAAATCGTTTTTTCACCTGCGCTGTAGGCATCTTTGGTTAAGAGCATTAATGCATCATATGCTTTGACATCTGCTTCTGCTAAGACTATTTTTTGCTCTAGTAAATGCACATTATTCACTTGCATTTGATAAAAATTTTCTTCACTTCTCTCAATGTCTTTAGCTTGAAGTTGTGCTTTAAGATACTCTAAACGCTTAATCTCAATATTTTTCGCAAGATTGATGTCAAACAAGGGCATCGATACTTTCAACCCATAATTTTTATAGTTATTACTACCCCTACCATAAAGATCGTTATTGGTATCATAATAACCTGCAACAACAGACAACGTAGGTAAATATGAGGCAATCGTCATATTTTTAAGATATTCACTACGTTCAATCTGACTTTTTTGTTGCGCTACCAATAATGAAGCCTCTAAGTATTGTTTAGCATCCATGAGCATAAATAATGGTGGCTGTAACGTAATATAATCACTATCGCTTAAATTGGAAAAAGCCATCAATGACGCATATCTGTTAGATTGCAAATCAATCATCGCTTTTTGTAGCGCATTGTGCGATAAAAGTGCTTGATCTAAAAAACTACTGTCAAGCACTCCATGTTCATATTGCTCACGTTTACGCTCAATGTCAATCTTGGCATTAGCAATAAGATACGCTTGCTTTTGAATTAATAAATCTACCTTCTTTAAATCAATCAAAGATGCAATGATCTCTTTGAGCAGTGTTTGCTCATCAATCTTTGTTTTCAGTTCTAAAAAAGCACGATTAGCATTAGCATATTTAATCGCATAGTAGATTCCTCCGCTACGAAAAATAGGTTGTTCTAGAACAATAGAGAAAGTATCTATACCTTGGGTAGTACCTATTTGATCTGTTTTAGTTGTACTATAAGCACCTATAATTTGCTTTACCCAATCGTATTGTAAAGCATCACTTTCAAGCTTATTTTTTTCTTTATCTACACGCAACATCTCCTGTTTTAGCGAAGACATAAGCGCACTATTGTCTGCAACTCCAATAGTTATTATTGTTAACAATAGACTAACAAAGCGTTTTACATGCACCCTCTAACCTTTTAAAGCCTTCATCAATTTCTTCTTGTGAAATAGTCAATGGTGGTAAAAATCGTAAGGTATTTTTCCCAGCTTTAAGTACCAAAACACCATTTTCAAATGCTTTTTTAATGACATTAGCCAATGTTTCAGCATTGACACAGCGAATTCCTCTCATCAATCCAAGCCCTTCTACACTTTCAAATAAGCTTGGGAAAGAAACACTTAGTGCTTTAAGTTTTTGATCAAAATAGATAAGTGCTTCGTCAAGCATTCCGCTTTGCTTGTAAGAATCTAAGATATCTAACACTTCAAGTCCAGCTCTTGTCGCAAGAAAATTCCCACCAAATGTACTGCCATGATCCCCCGCTTCAAAAATATCTTTATGTTTTGTAATCACAGCACCAATAGGAACCCCACCTGCTAAACCTTTAGCTAAAGTAATAATATCAGGCTCAATGTCATACAGTGATGTTGCTAAAAATTCACCACTTCTAAAAACACCACTTTGCACTTCATCAATAATCAACAAAATCTCTTTTTCTTTTAAAAATTTAGCTAATGCTTGAATCTCTTCTTTCGCAAACGCCTTAACACCACCCTCTCCTTGTACCAACTCTAGCATCACTGCTACAGTTTCATCATCAATCGCAGCATATAAATCAGCAATTGCTTTAGTATAGGAAAAACCCTCTGGATAAGGAGCAAAAGCACTTTTGTGAAAACTGTCTTGACCTGTTGCTTTAACGGTTGTAATTGTTCTTCCATGAAAAGAGTGCTCTAATGTCAATACTTTATATTTTTTATTAGCAAATTTTTTCTCACCATATTTTCGAGCCAACTTAATCGCACCCTCATTAGCTTCAGCACCAGAGTTACCAAAAAATACACCCACTTCAAAACCTACTAAATCGTTAATTTTTTTTGCCAATTTTGCCTGTGGCTCTATCAAATAAAGATTTGATGTATGTATAATATTATGGGCTTGCTCACTGATCGCATCTGCTAATCGTTGATTGCCATGCCCAACGCTTACAACACCAATACCTGCCGTAAAATCGATATAATCATGGCCCAAATCATCAAATAATGTTGCATTTAATCCGTGTTTAAAATTAACATAGTTTCGACCATAAGTTTGCAAAACATACGTTTTATCCATCTCTTCATAATTCACTGTAAACTCCTTAAAAAATACATTATATCAAAAATATCACCCGATTTTTGGTAACTGCCACTGCTTATAATAGGCAACCAAACGAATAATGACACCGCCGATAAAAACCAATGATAAAGGTAATAATCCTACCATATCCCATTGGTGTAACACAAATAAAATTGTTCCAACAAGCAACGATACCGTCCCGTAAAATTCACTTGTTAAAAGAATAGGAACACGGTTTAATAAAATATCTCGCATTACACCGCCACCAACAGCTGTTAATAATGCCAATAAAATTACTCCAAAGAAGTTAAAGTCAGATTGCAAGCCAACTAAAGCTCCTGAAATAGAAAAAGAGACAAGACCTAATGTATCGCTAATAATAAAATAAAATTTTTTTTCAATCTCATTTTTATGGTGCAATCGCAATGCTATACTAAATACCAAAACAGCTATTACGAGTAATGAAGGTATAATATGTGTAAAGGTATAAGGTGCTCGACCAGCAATTGTATCCCTAACTATACCACCTCCAAGGGCTGTCAAAAAAGAGGCTATAAAGATCCCAAGTAAATCAAGTCTATCTTTAATGGCAACATAAAAGCCACTTAATGCAAATGCCAATGTACCAATAATCTCTGCGTATTCTAATCCTGCCATCATATCCCCAAATAGCGTTCTAAAATGACTTTAGCCGCCATCGAATCAATACGTCCATCTCGTTTTTGACGAGTTATACCTTGCATCATTTCTTTGGCCTCCACACTTGAGCCATACTCATCACAATAAATCACTTCTCCACTAAAAGAGAGTAAACTCACAAAATGTTTAATTCTCCGCTCCATTTCATCACTACTACTGCCTCCTTTTGGAAGCCCTACAACTAAAAGCTCGATACCCCAAGTCTGTAAAAAAAGATCCACTGCTTGAGCAGCCTGATCTCTATTTATGCGTAAAATTGCCTCTTGTGGGGAGACAATAGAAGGAGCAAGTGCAAGTGCAACACCTATACGTTTTAATCCCACATCAATCGCAGCAATTTTTTTCATAAATATACTATGCCTATAAAATTGAGTAAAGCATTTTTAAACTAAGGAGCATTAAAAGAAGAGCAAAAATCTTTTTGAGTTTTGCAACAGGTAATTTATGCGCCATTTTGGCACCTAAAGGAGCTGTAAAAAAACTAACAATCGAAATTAAAATAACCCCTGGTAGATAAACAAATCCTAAAACCATACCAGAAGATGTTGTCGTATGCATCATACCATTGACCATATACCCAACCGTTCCTGCAATCGACAATGGAAAACCAATAGCAGCAGACGTTGCAATAGCTTTTTTTAAATCAACATTTTGCCATACTAAAAAAGGAACGGTCAGCGAACCTCCCCCTATGGACACCAAGGCTGAAATAATACCAATGAATGTTCCTCCACCAAAAAGTGCTTTATTGCTTACTAACTCACGACTTGGTTTTGGCTTTTTATCAATGGCCATCTGAATCGACACATAAGCCATAAAAATTGCAAAAAAGATAGCAAGCTGTGCTGATTTAAGGCTTGAAGCTAAAAAGGTGGCACCAAATGTTCCAATAATGACACCACTAGCCATCATTTTCACAACATTCCATTGCACTGCCCCTCGCTTATGATGTGCTCGCATACTTGCAAAAGAGGTTATGATGATAGAAGCCATAGATGTACCCAATGCCATATGTACCACTTGTTCGATTGGTACGCCTTGTGCTAAAAAGATACTTGTTAGCACTGGCACCATAATGCCTCCGCCACCAATACCTAAAAGTCCAGCCATGAAACCAACTACAGCTCCTAATACCAAAAATGCCAATATCCATTCAAAACCTATCACGTCATTTCCTTTATACTCTTTTTATATGACCATTTTCAATGATAATTTTACCTAAAAACTCATACTCATAAACCGTATCACCATACAAAGCAATGGCATCATTATACAAAGGTTTTGTATTGCAATACTTCAAAAAATTATCACTATTGTCTATTTTAATCTCTCCAAATTGAGAAACAAAGGCATCGATGTTATAAATTGGTTGCGCAATGCCTCGCTCCAATAAAGCATTACTACCTTCACTTTCTCCACTGCGATGAGGCAAAGCAAAAATCGGCTTGCCCATCTTTTGTGCGAACTCAACACTGCGCATCGTCCCACTATTAATATCTGCTTGTACCACAATCAAGGCTTCACCAAGAGCGACAATTACTTCGTTACGAATTGGAAAATTCCATTTATTTGAAGGGCTACCTACTTTAAATTGACTCAGCACTAAACCATAGGTTTCAATTTCTTCGATAAGCTTATGATTGATATGAGGGTATCTTTTATCAAGTCCTGTACCGGCTACCATAATCGTATTAGAAGCACTAGCTCCCTTATGAGCCAATGCATCAACACCCATAGCTCCGCCACTAACGATACACACGCCACACTGAGACAGTTTATGTGCTAATTCAAAGGTAGCATTTTTAGTATAATTGAGAGGGTTCCGACTCCCAACAATTGAAACTTTTCGCTTTTTAAGTAGCTCTTCATTCCCTATTTTATATAAAATAGGAGGGTATACTTTCATACTTAAAAGCTCGGGAATATGACTTGTGAGCTCTAATATACCCATTGTATTACGTTATAAATCTTTCACATAAACCAAATCAAGTCCGCCTAGCATCTCTTTAGAGTCACGAAGAACTTCCAAGGTATTTTTGTGAGGATGCCCTATTGCAATGGCATAACCATGCTTTTGTGCTGTTTGAACAGCTTTTCTGAGTTGTTCTTTGATGTCTGCCTTGTTCAATGAATTATCTAAAAAAACATCTCGCGACAAAAGTTGCATTTTATGCTGCCTGAAAATTTCTGGTGCTTTACTATCAGGTGCTGTACGACTATCAACAAAAATTAAATTTTCATTACGAAAAACTGCCAAGAGTTTATCCATAGCTGCATAATTGGAGGTAAAATAACCACCAGTATGATTATTGTAATAGCTAATGTGAGGAAACCATTTTTTAATTCTCTGAATTCTTCGTACCATTACTTCTGAGCTATCTGTGATGCTAAGAGTGTCCTCTTCTGGCCGTTTATAATGTTTAGCTTCTAAAGGAAGATGAATCATAGCGAAATCAAACTCATGTGATAATTTAACTGTTTCAGGATGACCTGCTGTTGGAGGGAAAAAAGCAGGTGATATCTTATATGGAATTTCTTTCATCATTTTTGTTTGCCATGCAAAAGAGACATCATCAATGATAATAGCCAATTTTGGTGTTGTTCCTGGAGGATACTTCTTTCTTGTGACTTCACTTATTTTTTTAGTTGTTGACTTATTAACCTCTTGAAGACTTAACGAATAATCACGTGCTTCAGAAAGTTCATGATTTTTAGTATTATCCTCTTTATCTTGCTCTACTTTAACAACTTCATTGCTTGTATTAACTTCTGGAGTAACAACATTTTGTTGTAACTCTTTTGATACATTCAGCTCATTTTTGGGAGCAATAATTTCTGGTGGAAGTGCAGGTAGTGCAACTAATCTATTTTTTTCATCTTCCAGCATCTTCTTCATTTTGAGCATTAACTCATCACTTGTCGTTTGCTGCTTCTGCTTAATTTTTTGATTTTGCTGGTAAACATCAAAATACATATAAGCACTCACACTGAGTAATGAGATAATTATTAAGGCCATAAAGAAGACGATATAGGGTTTATAGCTTGTCTTCTTAGAAGAGGTTGACTTACGCGTTGAGGCTCGCTTTACTTTTTTTTCTTTGCTTTTTTTGACCATCTATCACTTTACTTTCCCAAAATCACTTCAACTTCTAAAAATTCAAGATTTTGATTATTGTGCGATGTAATTTTTACATCTTCAACTTTGGTATATTTTTTGATCACATTAATCAAATCATTTCTTAAATCATCCAAATAAGGTAGTTTGCAACTGGCTCTTTCATGAGAGAGCATAATAGTCAATCTATCTTTTGCCACACTTGCTGTGCTCTTTTTCTTTCCAAAAAGTTCACTGAAAAAACTCATTTGAACATTCCTTTAAGTGTTGCAATAAAGCCTTTCTTTGCCCTAATATCTAAAAACTCAACTTCTTCACCTAGAATTCTTCTGGCAATTCTGCGGTAACTCTCTGCTGAAAGAGACTTATCTTTGTTTACGATAGGTGCACCAATGTTCGTCGAAGTGATAATGTCTTCATCATCGGGAACAATACCGATAAGTGGTAATGCTAAGATACTTAAAACATCTTCAACACTGAGCATATTGCCTGCCTCTACCATATCAGGCTTAATACGGTTAATAATAACATGCTTTTCAACTTCAAGGCCATTTTTAGCACGTTCACT
>JAQUVE010000040.1 GCA_028693565.1 Sulfurospirillaceae bacterium
AATGAAACTGATTTATCGGAGTTCCTAAAAAAGTGCCCAAGTAATCACCGTTTTAGTGTCCAAATAAAACCGACATCACCGTCCAAGTATTTCCGTTATGGGTGTCCAAGTAACTCCGTTTTTACCATGATAAATTAGAGGGAAGGGTTTTAATGGGTGTACGATTACGTGAGAGAACATAATTAACTCCATCCACAATCAAAGGAAGAGGTTTAAAAGGTTTCAGTAGCTTTATGGTACGTTCAGTTAGCCAAAGAGCACTATTTTTAAGTATTTCTTTAACGTCATCTTGGGAAAGATAGATATCATTTTCGACACCTTTATTAAGAAGACTTTGAAAGTCTGACATAAATACTTTAGAATCATAAACGCTCTTTTTAGGGATAATCTTTTCTAATGCTTCGTATGATTGAGGAATCGCATTAAACGTATAAGATTTATCTAAATATTCCCATAAAGGATGTGTTTTAGCACGGTGCAAACGATTCGCACTTAAATCTTTTTCGGAGAGGGTCATTTTATCCACAAAGCGGATGATTTTCATACAATAATGAAACAGCATCTCTACGTTTTTAAGTCCATCTTCGACCGTTCTAATGCCATAGCGTTTAAAAAAATCACGATGCCATTCAAATTCAAAGTTCCAAATGGGTTTATTAAGATCAAATCCATGAAAGACGAAGTAGGCTTCCATAAGTTGGCGTTTCTCTTTACCAATAAGCTCTATTTTTTTATCATAAAAACGTGCTAAAAAAGGATTATCACCGATTTTGAGCGATTGATAGCCTCTTCGTCCGCCATCTTCTCTTCTATGTTTGCGCTTTTTACTGACAATAAAGTCTTTTTCAATGACAGAGCTTAAATCAAACTGCACAAAAATATTGCCATCTATGCGTGTTAATTCTGATTGAATAAGCGCAATAGGGCAGAGTAGGGTCTCAATATGATGTATAAGATTTACAAGACCTAATAAGTAGATACCTGTTGCTTCACATTGTACTTGAATATCTAAAAGATTGGTATTTTTAGAGGGATGTTTTAATCCAATACGAAACCAACGAGAAGTATCAATAAAAAAGTAAAAACCTTTACTCACACCATTAAAGAAAAACTCTTTATCACCTATGACGATGCGAAGAGTATCTTTAGGGATGAAACCACCGTTTAACTCTTTAGCTTCGAGTATCTCTTTTTCCAATGACTCAAAGAAATCACGATACGCCTCGTTGCTTGGATAATAGCAATAGAGTGTATCCACACCACTTATCGTTTTAAAATCATAGCCCTTTGAAAGGGAAACATTTTCTAAGACCAGCATCTCATTTGAAGTTGAGACAAGACTCTTTTTATTTAACATTTTAACCTCAATAATGAGGTTCCACACAATCCGAGTATTATCCATTTGTCATATTTAAGGGGGTATATACTATCTACCCCCTTTGGGCTAACGCCTCGATAACCGTATCTTTACAACTAAGCGTTATAGCTCGTTGTTGTCCCTACAGACAAGCTGTAGTGATTTAGGTTAAGGCTTCGCCTTTCTGCTCTCAGGGACACAGTCCCACGCTCGCAGAATATGCGTGCGCATTTTTTTGACAATAGATAATGATTGGTCTTGTTTTAATTTTTTAATTTGTGTTTATGTGAGATTTTTATTTAGTTAGTTGGCTTTTATGTGTCTTCTGCGGCTCTTACTTAGCTAATGCCCTACTTATGCCTATTTGACTTGATTGTGCCGTTATTATTTTCTTATTTCTCTTAATTGTACTGTCTATTTAATTTTATAGCGACCTTTTTCAGTTCAGATGGAACCAAGAATTTACCAACAGTAATATTGGCATGGAAGGATTTTAATATTTTTTTGGAAAGTTGTCAAGATAATTTATTAAAATTTCCCCTTGATACTAAATGTATTGTATAATTTTTTATGAAAAATTATATTATAAATCAAGTTATTAATAATCAGCTTATTTCAAAAATATCTGTTGAATCGAATCAAGAAGATATTGAAGCATTAAAGTCTTTTATATTATTACCTAAGAGTGGTGAGTTAATTAAAAGTTTCTATTTCTTAAAGCTACAACTTCGCAATGAAAATTTACTTAAAACATATATTTCTTTAGCCATCCCAATTAATAAAAATGAAAAAGAACTTTTTGCTTTGTTAAAAGGTCGTTTCTATAATCTCAAAGTTCATAGTATGATTATATTCCTAATGCAAGAAAATACTTGGTCATTTGAAAATTATATAAAATCTATGAACAAAGGTAAACAATATGAAGAGTATGTTTTAAAACTGCTTTTATATAAAAAGTATAAAATAATTCATAATTGCCTTGAGCTTAAAAAAGCTGATAAAGGTATTGATTTTATAGCATTAAAAAATGATTCCGTTGTATTGATTCAATGTAAGAATTTTGAAAATACAGAAATTACACATATTCATTTAAAAGAATTTTATGCAAATTGTGAATTATATTTGCGTAATGAACCGTTTACTTGGTTAAAAAAAAGATTTTTATATTTATCTTCATATGATTTTTTATCAGATTCTGCAAAATATTTTTTAAAAGAAAATAATTTCATTGAATTTAGTGTTTTACCATATAGGGAATCATAATACTTAGAAAGCAGTGTCACTATAGTGCCATAACCATAGGCTAAAATAAGCTAATATTGTGCAAAAGAGTTACTAGAAACCTCGCTTTTATGGGCTTTTGTTAAAGAGAGATTAAAATTCGAGTCCCTCTCTTGACACCACTAAAACCCCTATAAAATCGAACTTTCAAAGCAATTCAAACCACCATTTAAGCAAACACAAAAACATGTTTTTACAACATTTTTACAACAACGCATTTTTACAACAATTTCTCAACTAAAAAACTATCCATTTTACATTATTATATAGCGATATTTTTGTGCTAGAATTTTTAAAAATTTATGTCTTGGGGGCAAGGTGACAAATATCCAAACGAAAGATTTGTTAATAAAGCAATTAGAATGCACAAAACATACATTTCATATTACAAGTTATGCGGTTACTACTCTTTGGCAATTATTTGAAGAAGATAAGCTTATTCCGAATTGTGGAATAATGCCAAAAAACTTGATACATTTAAACAACTTTAGTAGTGATGAATATTTCAAATTTTATGATAGTTTGGAAGATAAAAAAGAAGGCTGGCAACGAAATTGTGGTGATGCTTTTAATTCTGCGGAAAGAGTTTATATTAGAGAAACATTTGAATGGATTGTTGATTATACAAATTATTCAAATCAGCAAGTAGAGTTTGAATCACAACCTTGGTTTAGAATTGCAAAAGTTTTGCGTAATGCAGTCTCGCATAATTGGGTTATCACGGATTTTAATAAGAAATATGAAATACCATTTTTACTAGAACATGGTTCTATATCGTATTATGGCATTGCTATAAGACTAGAAGATGTAGGGAAATCTCCATTTACTTTAGGATGGAATCGTAATCATACAATGTTACTATGTGATGAAATATTAAATTTTGCTCATACTTTAAGATAATGTACGGTAAGTACTTGTTTTTTTTCACTAAAGTTTATGTTTTGGAGAGAAAAATGATTGATGAAGAAAAATACAAAAAGTTTGCAAATGAAGAAAATAATGTTATTTTCAAATTATTCAAATTAAAGGGGACAGTTCAAATTAAAGGGGACAGGCTACTTTAAGTAAACATTACTTGCACACAAAGTGTTGAGTGAAGCGCAATTTTTGTCATTCAAAATTTTCTAAAAGGCCTAAAACTTAGAATAGGCCTTTCAACTGTATGCCCATTTTTGCACTTCATCTGACATTTAGTCAACAAAATGACAGGATAATGTGAAAAGAGTTTGCTATAGTTCGTTTTAAGCACTAAAGCTGATAAAAACCAAAAAAAATAAAATTAAGCTATATTCATGCTACAAACTTTAAATATAATTTCTTCGATGAAACATTTTTAATATGTTAAATTAAGTTTATCATAATACTTGTGTTTCTGGTGTAACGTTTTGGTTGAGAGGGAAAGTTCCAGTTTTAACTGCTTAGATTGAACCACTGGTTGATTTCATTCACCATTTGGTTAACTGTACGATTTGCGATTACAGCCAAGAATGTGTCAAATAATTTGCGCTTTATTTGACCATTAAAAGAGTGTATATCATACTACAATCATTTTGTTATGGTATATTTTTTAAGCTAAACAAACCATAGAAGGTAGTCTATGTCTAAAGTTCATAAATTCGTTATAACAAATCCAAACCTTTGCATTGCGTGTAATGCCTGTATGAAAACATGCATTAAACATGCCTACATACGTGGAAAGCTATCCAAAAAAAGATTGGATGTGCTGACACTAGAGAGCGGTAAAATGCCCAATCAATGTCGCCAATGCGATGATGCCCCATGTGCCAATGTGTGTCCGACAGGTGCTCTTCGTATCGCCAATTCATGTGTTGAGTTGTGTGAGGAGATATGCATTGGATGTAAGCTCTGTACGATTGCTTGCCCTTATGGCGCAATCAATATTGATGCGGAATTTCCGCCTTCCATTATAGATGAAGTTGAGCGTCACTTAGAAGCTGGTTGTATCAGCGGGCTCAAAAGCATTGCTATTAAGTGTGATATGTGTGATGGTATCGAAAGCGGTCCAGCGTGTGTCAGTGTCTGTCCTACAGGAGCTTTAGTGATGATTGACCCTGTGCTTGGAGAAGGAAAATTTGGTAAAAAAGTCAAAGGTGATATGACGTCTTTTCTTAAAAGCATTTTGCCAGACGTTGAATTTAAAAATATTCCTGCTCCAGAAGTGAAAAAACCTAAAGAATCCAAACCCGCACCATCTCCTTCTCCTTCTGAAACATTAGAAACCAACAAAGAGGAAGCATAATGCAAGTCATATATTCTCTATTTTTGATGACATCACTGTTATCTATTGTACTCTATAAAAAACCGCTTCTTGCTCAAAAACTTGGATTTGGTTTTGCGTGTGTGATTTCGCTTTATGCGACAATCTTTTTCTTTTCCCATCTGAGTGAGACGATGACGTGGCAATTGCCTGGAAATTTTATCAGTTCACCTCTTTTTAGACTTGATTCACTGGGAATGTTTTTTAGTTTTTTGGTAAGTTTGATTGCTTTTGCGGTTTCACTTTTTAGTTTTGATTATGCAAAATTTTATGAGAAAAAAGCAAATTTAGCTGTTTTTGCTTCACTTTTTAATGCATTTATCCTTGCTATGCTCTTGGTTATTGCTAGTGACAATGTATTTTCATTTATGTTGTTATGGGAAGTTATGACACTTATTTCTGCGCTTCTTATTTTAGTCAATGATGGACCTGGCGCTTCTAAGAATGTGATGATTTATTTAGGTATTGCACAAATTGGAGCATTTTGTCTAATGGTTGCACTCTTAATTATGGCAAGCTTTGCAGGGAGCTTTGAGTTTAGTAAATTTACCGAACTGAATATAGGATTTGGTACAAGCATCACGCTTTTTGTCTTACTTTTAGTAGGGCTTGGTTCAAAAGCAGGTATGTTTCCATTTCATGTATGGTTGCCAATTGCTTACTGCCAATGTCCTTCAAACGCTTCAGCGTTAATGAGTGGTGTTATGATCAAAGTAGCACTTTTTGCATTTATAAAATTTTCACTTCTTTTACCACAGTTTGCGCAATTTGGTTATATATTAATCTTGATGGGAGCGCTGAGCTGTATCTTTGGAATTATTTACGCATTGGCTTCCAATGACTACAAAGCATCGATTGCATACAGTTCATGTGAAAATGTAGGAATCATCTTTTTAGGATTGGGTGGCGCTTTTTACGGATTGGGAATTAATTCACCAATAATCGCACTTTTGGGCTTTATCGCAGCTTTCTTTCATATTTTAAACCACGCGGTTTTCAAATCACTTCTGTTTATGCTCAGTGGCAATGTTTTCACTGCAACGCAAACCCGTGATATGGATGCGTTAGGGGGATTGCATAAAAAAATGCCTATAACGTCTATTATCTTTTTTGTAACGGTACTTTCTATTTGTGCCTTGCCTCCACTCAATGGATTTGCAAGTGAATGGGTTGTGTATAAAACAATGGTGATAGGTGGTATTGAGGAGGGTGTTGCGTCACGCTTTTTCTTTACGCTCGCTGTTATCGCTCTTTCAATCACTGGGGCAATGGCAATTATGGCATTTTCAAAAATGTATGGTTCTGTTTTCTTAGGTGTAGCCCGAAATACAAAATGTGTTGATGAAGCAAAGGAAGTCTCATTTATCAGACTTTTACCACTTGGTTTATTGGCGAGCCTTTGTGTGGGAATAGGTATTTTTATGAATCATGTCGTGAGTATGCTCTCTAAGATTGTTTTAACATTGATACCTGAAACAAGCCAAAACGTTTACGGCTTAATTTCTATGCCTATTATTATTATGATTATGCTTTTGTGTGCGATTATCCCTTTTGCATTACTTTACCTCTTAAAATCAAACAATAAAGATGTTAGGATAACCGAGCCATGGGCGTGTGGTTTTATTTACAACAAACATATGCAAATTGGTTCAAACTCCTTTACAGGGGATATCCGAAAAGCATTGAGCTTTATTTTACGTTATGAACAAGAGATTAAGATTGACGGGTACTTTTCAAAAGCAGTTTATACGAAAAAAGTTCATGACCTCTTTTGGGATAAGCTTTATGCACCCGTTATCCATGCAATTATGGTGATTGCTGATAAGATCGGTATCTTTCAAAATGGTAGAACCAATCTTTATGCGGCTTATATCTTAATTTATCTTTGTTTGGTACTCATCTTTGGGTATTACTATCTATAAAAGGGAGAAAGAATGGACTTTTTTTATCTATTATTACAACTTGTTTCAGCGATAGTAGTTGCTCCTCTCTTTGATGGTATATCAAGGAAACTTAGAGCTAAATTTCAATCAAGAGTAGGGCCTAGTATTTTTCAAACCTATCGTGATTTGTTTAAACTGTTAACACGTGGACGTACCAAGTCACATAGTACAAGTTATATCTATCAAATTTCGCCTTATATACTTTTTGCGAGTGCGGCAGCAATGTTTTGTGTCTTACCGATTACGTATGGCCATCATTCTGCTATTTTGTCACAGTTTTCTGATATATTTGTTTTACTCTATTTAGGGGCACTTTTTCGATTTGTTTTTATCGTTGCGGGTATTGACACAGCCAACCCTTTTGCTGGTGTAAGTGCTAGTAGAGAAGGAACCCTTGGTTTTTATACCGAAGAGATTGCTGTCATTTGTCTTGTCGTTGTTATGATGGGAACGGGAAGTACAAATTTGGCATATATCACGAACTTAGTGCAAGTGGGGGATTATGGTTATGCTGTTCCTTCCTTTTCGATTGCAGCTACCGCATTTTTATGGGTTATGTATGTTGAAACAGGTCGCAAACCTTATGATATTGCAGAAGCGGAGCAAGAGCTTCAAGAGGGTGTTTTAGGTGAGTATTGTGGTAAAGACCTTGCCATTATTGATATGGCAATATTACTAAAGCAATTTACTATGCTAGGATTTTTTCTTATCGTTTTCATACCATGGAGTTTTGAAAATCCGATTTTATCATTGATTGCCTTTTTAGCAGAAGTAGGGTTTCTTTATGTGATGGGAGTTTTTATTGATAACTTTGGTCCAAGGTTTACAGTAAACAATGGGATAAAAAGAACGATGCTGTTTGCACTTGCTATTTCATGTACTTCATTAGTACTTTACATTATGGGAATTTAACTATGGCAAATATAATTGATATCATTGCGGTTTTAATGATGGTAACAAGTTTTGCGGTATTTGGCTTAAGACAATACCGTCATAGCATTTTAGCGTATGCCTCGCAAACGCTTTTATTGGTCATGATCTTTTTGGCTTTATATTTTAAATACGGTACACATGAGCTTCTTATCTGGGCAGGTACAGCTTTTATCATCAAAGTACTTTTTGTGCCTATGTATCTGTTTAGACTCGTGAAAAAACTAGGTCTTGTTGTTGAAGATGAACCTGTGGGTGGCTTTTTTATATCACCTGTTGTAGCGCTTAGTTTTTCACTGGCCGTTGCCATGATGCTTTACAAAGTGTTTTTACATTTTTCACTTTTTCAAGACGTGCTACCTCTTTATGCGGCTTCGTTCATTTTTATGATGGGTATTTTTGGCTTTGTTTTAAGAAACTCATTTATTAAACAAATTCTCGCTTACTGCCTCTTTGAAAATGGCATACATTTAAGCCTAGCGCTTATGGCATATAGTTCTCATGAGCTTGTTGAGATTGGTATCTTAACCGATGCTATTTTTGCGGTTCTCATTATGAGTGTTTTAGCGAAGCGTTTTTATGCCGCTTATGGAAGTCTTGATACCTCCAAAGCCGTAAATTTAAGGGGATAAAATGGATATTTTATTGTTGATACTAACCGTACCTTTTGCTTTTGGCGTGTTCATGTTTTTGATGCCGCTTCATTTTAAGTTTTTACAAAAATTGCATATTGTTTTAAGCGTCATTGTTTCAGTCATTTTACTCAATGCTGTTGGCAAAGTTGTCCATGGAGAAGAACTCTCTATGTTTCATAATTATATTTTCTTAGATTCTTTAGGTGCTATCTTTTTATCATTGATTGCTATCACTGGCTTATTGGTCAATATCTATGCTACTACCTATATGAAGTGGGAGTTAGAAGATGGTCATGTCAATCTAAAAGAAGTCAAAAATTATTTTGCATTGAGTTTCATTTTCACATGGACGATGAGTTTGAGTGTTCTTTGTAACAATATCGCTTTTATGTGGGCAGCTATTGAAGCAACAACCCTTGCTTCTGTTTTTCTAGTGGCCATTAAGAAAGATAAAAAATCAACAGAGAGCGGATACAAATACATCGTTTTATGCAGTATTGGTTTAGCGTTTGCTTTGTATGCAACAATATTACTTTTTTCAGCAGCTAATGGCAAATTTGATGGTGAAGCGATGCTTTATACTAATCTTATTGCCAATGCAGAGAGCATCGACGGTATGGCTTTAAAACTTGTTTTTGTATTTGCGTTGATTGGTTTTGGAACCAAAGCAGGGCTTGCACCTACGCACACATGGTTACCTGATGTCCATGCAGAAGGTCCAGCGCCTACATCTGCTTTACTTTCAGGCGTACTTTTAAAATGTGCTATGTTAGGACTGGTTCGCTACTATGCAATCGTTGCTAATGGCGTTGGTTTTGACTTTGTGCAAGATGTTATGATTGTCAGTGGTACCCTCACATTGTTTATATCTGCGTTCTTCTTGATTCGCCAACATAATGTTAAGCGTATGTTTGCATACCACTCTGTAGCACATATGGGCGTCATTGCGTTTGGATTAGGTGTAGGTGGAGCCATTGGCCTTTTTGCAGCACTCTTTCACTGCGCAGCACACTCGTTTACCAAAGCACTAGCTTTTTGTTCTACAGGAAATATCGCTAGGATTTATGGTACCAAAGATATGACTAAAATGGGAAGTATGATACGCATAGCACCAATCACAGCCGTGTTGTTTGGTATTGCTATTTGTTCATTGGTGGGTGTACCAGGTTTTGCTATTTTTGTGAGTGAATTTTTAATCTTTAAAGCGGCAGCTATCGGTGGGCAGTATCTTTTAATGGGTATTTTTGCTGTTGCCTTAGCTATTATTTTTATAGCTGACTTTTCACACTTCTTTTTAGCTTCATTTGGTAAAGTAGAAGGAGAAGTCGTTCATAACAGTGAAATGAAACTCAGTGAAAATTTACCATTGATTGCTTTAGCCATTTTAATTGTAGCATTTGGTATATGGCAATTTGATTCATTTACGCTTTTGTTAGATGAAAGCGTAAAAAGTATAATGAAAAAATAGGACTAAAAATGAAATGCGATAAATTTATAGAAGCTTTAGGAACAAAAGTAAAAATTTTAGAAGTCACAAGGCAATGCGATGACCAAGTCACCGCTTTGGTTGAGCTGAATGACCTTCCAGAAGCTGTTCGCTTCTTGTATTATGATATGGGTGGCTATCTTACGACGATGATTCCAAACGATGAGAGAAGCATCAATAAACACTATGCGCTCTATTATGCACTTTCGATGGAAGGTGGCAAAATGTTTGAGGGCGATGAGATAGCACAAGATGAAAAGTGTTTTGTTACGATTAAAACGCTGATTTCTCCTGATAGTCTCGTTTTTCCATCCGTAACTCCTTTGGTTCCAGCGTGTGTTTGGTATGAAAGGGAAGCGTATGATATGTTTGGACTTGTCGCAGAAGGTTTACCTGATAAAAGGCGTTTAGTGTTAAGCGATGATTGGCCAGACAATCTTTTCCCTTTACGAAAAGATGCCATGGACTATCGTTACCGCCCCGATATGAAAGAGCACTATATGGAGCCTGAATATGAGTTTTTAAAACCTGAAGGTTCAGGCATTATTGATGTACCTTTGGGACCTTTGCATATTACAGCTGATGAACCTGGTCACTTTAGGCTATTTTGTGATGGCGATACAATCATCGATGCTGATTATAGACTTTTTTACCAACACAGAGGTATGGAAAAACTCGCAGAAAACCGCATGAACTACGATCAAATGGGTTATTTGGCTGAACGAGTATGTGGTATTTGTGGGTATGCTCATGCGATTGCGTGTATTGAAGCGGCTGAAAAAGCGATCAATCTAGAAATCCCTGCTCGTGCACAAGCGATTCGTATTATCTGTTCAGAGATTGAACGTCTTCACAGCCATTTGCTCAATATTGGTTTAGCGTGCGAGGTTACTGGAAACTACAATGCTTTTATGCATATTTTTAGAATTCGTGAATACTCCATGAAGCTTGCCGAGCTCGTTACGGGTGGACGTAAAACCTATGGAAACGTGGTTATGGGCGGACTTAGACGGGATATGACGGGCGTTGAGATTAAAGAGAGTTTACGTATATTGCAGATCATCGAAACACAAGTTGATGAAGTGTGGG
The DNA here is from genome assembly GCA_028693565.1 of Sulfurospirillaceae bacterium. Classification (GTDB taxonomy): domain Bacteria; phylum Campylobacterota; class Campylobacteria; order Campylobacterales; family Sulfurospirillaceae; genus Sulfurospirillum. Next base: position 11,000 of record JAQUVE010000040.1, read on the forward strand.
ATGCCGTGATGGACGACAAACGTCAAATGAGCCGTTGGAAAGGTGTAGGCATCCTTGATAAACAAGTAGCCCGTGATTTTTCACCTGTTGGTCCTAATATCAGAGGTAGCGGTATCAAAAGAGATACACGATACGACCACCCTTATGACTTTTTTACAAAACTAGATTTTAATGTCTCTGTGGTAGAAGGTGGCGATGTTTTTGCCCGTGAAATGGTGCGTTATATGGAACTTAAAAGTTCAGTTTCAATCATTCGCCAATGTTTTGAGTTAATGCCTCAAACGGCGATTATTGTCGATCCAAAATTCCATGTTAAACCTGAAAACTACGCGTTAGCGTATGTAGAAGCTCCAAGAGGTGAGAATGTCCACTGGATTATGCAAGGTAGTGCACAAAAGGTATTTCGTTGGAGATGTCGTGCCGCTACGTATAACAACTGGCCAAGCCTACGTTTTCAGTTCCGTGGAAACAATCTTGCCGATGCGGCACTTATCGTCTGTAGCTTAGACCCTTGTTATTCGTGTACAGAGCGTGTAACAGTCGTTGATATAAAAAGTAAAAAAAGCAAAATTTTAACCAATGCAGATTTAAAAAACTTCGCTAGGACACAAAAAGATAGTCCATTAAAGGATTTAAGATGATGAAACTTCTTGATATTAGCAAAAAATATGGTGAAATCACCCATAAATATCCGTTTGAACCCTATAAGGTTGCGGATAATTTTAGAGGAAAACCTGCTTATATCTTTGATTTGTGTATAGGGTGTGCCGCATGTGGTATCGCGTGTCCCTCAAATGCCATAACGGTGCAGTTTAACAATGATCAAAGTAAACTGATTTGGGAGTTTGATTGTGGTCGTTGTATCTTTTGTGGTAGATGTGATGAAGTGTGCCCAACAGGTGCAATTAAACTGAGTGAAGAGTTTGAACTTGCTGTCAAATTTGACAAATCTGCTCTCATTCAAAGAGGCGAGCTCGATACCCAATATTGTACGACATGCAATAAGCCTTTTAGTGCTAAAAGACTTGTTAAGTATAGCTTTGAATGTTTAAGTAAAGCAAATGTCAGTGAAAAACGACTTGAAGAAGCTAAAGAATACCTTTGTATGTGTCCAACATGTAAAAAAACTGCTACGGTAGCAACTTTTACCAGTGGCAAAGAGATGGTGATAGAATGAAAACATATGAAATTCCACAAGAAATACAAGATGCCAACACGCTAGAGCAAAAGCTTGATTTACTTAAAAATATTGGACGTAGTTTTAGCGTTTTTCGTATTGACTGCGGTAGTTGCAATGGTTGTGAAATTGAGATTTTCGCTGCCATTACACCCTTATGGGATCCTGAGCGATTTGGTTTTAAACTCGTAGCCAATCCACGCCATGCTGATATTTTACTCTGTACAGGTCCCGTGACGCGTCAAATGTATTATCCATTGCTTCGTGCTTATGAAGCAACGCCAGACCCTAAGATTGTTGTAGCTCTTGGTGCTTGTGGCGTAACGGGAGGTATCTTTTATGATGCGTACAGTGTTCTAAGTGGTATTGATAAAATCATCCCTGTTGACGCCTACATCCCAGGGTGTCCTCCTCATCCAGCGAGTATCATTTATGGGTTGACAACGGCTCTTGGTGTCATGGAGCAAAAGCTTCAAAAAGTGAGTTTTGAACATGATGGCGATATGCCTCCACTTGTTGAAGATTCTGTACTGGGTAATACTTTGTTTGAGAGAGATTTATTGGTTCATGCCAAAAGATTGATGAGTTATGTATTTGGACGAAAATTGTTTGATAAATACATAAGCGCACTTGTTAAAAGTGGCAATACCAAAGATGCAAAAGCGACTAAAATTTCTATAACTGAAGCGATGCAAATAGAAGATGACCCACGTTATGCAGAGTGCATGGGGATCTTACACAATGAGATTTATACACACTATGTAATGTGTGAAGAGGAAGATAAAATCGACCTTCATAGAGTCATCTGGGGAGCAAAATAAGTGATCGAAGTTTATAAACTCATTAAAAGGCATCTTGATGGTGCAAAGTCTGGTGATGCGAAGCTAGATCAGATTAAAATCTTCTCTACATGTATAGGTCATGGCGTTGGAACGATTGATTTTAGTGAGAAAGTTTTAGAGATTGACGAAGATGAGTATGAGCGGATTTTGCAAAATGGCGGTGAGTATCTGAAATTTAAGATTGGAAACTTAAATAGATATTTTGAAATAGAAATTTTCCCAGAACATGCCGCACAGCTTTTGCCTCAAATGATAGAATGCCCCTTTAAAGAGATTTTGAGGGGCTTAAAAGAAGGGTATTTAGTTCTTCGAAAAGATTTTAAAAACACATAAATTTTAAGGAATACTCAAGTGAAAAAAGCACTTTTATGTGTTGGGAATGAACTCAGAGGTGATGATGGCGTTGCTATCGAAGTGGGACGAATGGTCGAAGAACACTTGCCTCAATGGAAAGTCTTTTTTGGGTACGATACTCCAGAAGATGAGTTTGCATCATTGCGTGCATATGAGCCAGATGTTATTGTTGTTGTCGATGCCATGAGTGGTTTTAATGAAGATAAGATAGAGTTTTTGGACCTGAGTGATGAACGCACTTACATCTACTCTACACACAATCTTCCTACGCCAATTCTTATTAGTTATCTTAGAAATATATGCACTAGAACTATCTTTTTGGGTATCTCTGTGTTACTTGAAAATGTTTTACATTTTAGTGAAGGCTTGAGTGAGAGTGCTAAAAGTTCGGCACTCAAAGCATTTGATAAAATCAAAGAGTTTGATGCTATTCTTGATGCGTGAGTAAAAAAATAGAGTGTGAGGTTATTTTTTCATAAATAATGTGTAAAATAGATTATTTTCTGTAAAATTTTTGTATCATCAAAAATGCCAATCAAAATGGAAATAGTCTATGAAAAAACATGATTACGATAAAATATTGTATCGTTTGATCACCATCATTAGAAGATTGAGCGATGGTGATGTGCTTTACAAAGATGACTTAGCTCAAGAGTTCAATGTTTCCACTAAAACCATCCAGCGAGATTTTAACGACCGCCTTTCCTCACTTTTTCAGATTGATAAGGTCGGCAATGGTTGGAAAATGAGGGAAGGGTTTTGCCTTGAAAAGAGCAGAGCCATGGAGGATATCTTGGTGCTTGATATCCTAAAAAACATCTCATGTGGGCTGGGTATATCCTTTGCTAAACGCACAGAAAGCCTCTTAAATAAACTAACCAATGCTACACCTTCCGCTTTTTACACGAGGCTCTCCTTTGAAGACATGACAGAGATTAGCCAATGCTTTGATACCCTCGAACATGCGATCAAGCACTCCAAAATCATTCAATTTATCCATAAGCAAAAGTACCGTCTGGTGAAACCTTATCGCATCGTCGCCTTTGATGGGTATTGGTATTTGTTGGGTGAAGAGGTGATAGACGGGCTGGTAAAAACCTTCCATATCGCAAGGATAAGTGAGCTCCAATGCGCACAAGAATCCTTTGTCAAAGACCAATTTTTACAACAAAGACTCGATAAAGCGATCAATGCTTGGTTTAACCCAAATGTCGAGCCTTTTGAGGTATTGTTGCATGTTAGTTCGGAGGTAAAACGCTACATGATAGACCATCCTCTAGCGCCTACTCAAACGATTGTAGATGAAAATAAAGATGGTTCATTGATCCTTCGCCTTGAAATCACCAATGAATTAGAAATCCTCTCTACTATCCAAAAATGGATGCCACATATTACGATCCTTCGTCCAAATTCACTGAAAGAGAACATCATGAAACATATAAAGGAATTTTTGGAAAAACAAATCTAAAGTAGACACTATATTGTCCATCGCTGATAGTATAATGTTGTTATAAAAATTTCAATCATCATAAAAAAGGGGTTTTGTGTGAAATACTTTGAATTGACATGCCTAGCATATTTGAAAAAAGAGATCACTTTTGAGAGTAGTTTTGAGCTACTGTCCAAATACATCAGCTTCTCGATGTACGAGAACGATGTTTCGCCTGTCCACCAAAAAGAGGGCTTTAAACATTATGTTTTTAGCGGTTTTAAACCCAAAGATGAAGATATTAAAAAGAAAATCTATCAAGGCGGCGAAACGTACAAATTGACCATTCGTTCCCTCGATGAAACGCTTATCGACACACTTTCAATCACGCTTCGCCAAAACATTAATAACGAAAACCTACAAGTCGTCGAAACCCACAAAAAAACCGTTTCCCAATTTTTCATCACCGAACTCTACAGCGCCACACCCGTTATCGTCTCAGTAGAAAACGGCAAATACTGGACCATAAACGAAAGCGGCGACATCATGCAACTACAACGTCAACTCCATGACAACGCCGAAAAAAAATACAAAAGCTTCTTTGGTGAGCCTTTACATATAAAAGATAATTTCATTCAACTCATCGAAATCAAAAACAAAGTCCCCCAAAATATCGTTATCCATAAAGACGGCAAATCCATCCGCTTCTTTGGCAATAAATTTCGCATCGTGCCCAATGAAGATGAGGTCAGTCAGAAACTGGCGTTTGTTGCCTTGGCGTGCGGGGGAGGGGAGAAAAATAGTTATGGGGCAGGTTTCATGCTTGGAAAGGGGATGAGATGATTTACGATTTGTTGGAAGTTTTCAAAAAAGAGTATGAAGTAATAGGCGATAAACTCATTTTGGATAATTATGTACTGAAAGATGGGCTTTATGTCAAAGTGAATGATGATGAAAGTATTGAGTATTTTGTCAAATCAAGCCGTAAAGTGAAAGCAGAGGGAAAGTCTACTACGGAGCATGACTTTAAAGATACAGAAGGAACTAGCCAGCCAAAAATCTATGAATGGTTTAAAGAGAGAGATTATTATAGCAATGTGATTGATACTGGAAAGTCCTATGATGCTCCTAAAAAAACAATTCATAACAATAACTATTTAACGCTTTTTATGAAAATTGAGGAGTTCTTAAATGTTGAATTTTCTCACATCAGAATGAAGCTTTTCTATAAAGTTTTAAGTTTTAAGGAGTTTGATTCAAAAAATGAGAAAAAAATTCTTAAAAATTTTTGCCACCTTATAAAACCTTTGAGTCGAAAAAAAGATATTGTGTGTAAAATGAGACACCTTGAGCGTCTTCTTCCCGAGTTTAAAGAATTTGCAAAGGAATATAATCCAAAAGAGTATATACGGATTTTCTTTGAAAAAAATCATGAAATATATAAGAATGAGAGCGCTATTTACCTTGCTCTAAAAATTTACAATGACAATAAATATTCTATAGAAATTGAAGCAGATGTTTTAGGTTTACCCAATTACAATATAGGACTTAATAGTAAAAAACCATTTTTGGAACAAAAAACACGAAAATTATCAACACCGTTTATGATTTCACCTGAAATGGCATTAGAAGAAAAGCTCTTTTTTGATTGGTTAGCTTTACAACCTTATAAAACAGATTTATTTAAAAATATGTTTGTAAATAAATTTTCAGATAATGGCAAAGCCGTCATTAATGATTTTGACTATTTACCTATCAAAATTGAAGAATTTGAGGATTCAATTTTGGTGAAAAACTTTCTACAGATAAAAGATAAAGCAGATTACGAAATAAAAGAACTATTCGCACTTGAAAATACAGTTGATGAGATTTTTTATAATAAACAACTCAAACATAACTATTTTAGAGATGATTTAAAAGTTTCTGATTTTGTTTCAAAAAAATTACAGCAACTTATATTCATGACAAAATATGCGATGGTCAATTATTTCAAAAAATACGATGAAAAAGAGTTTTATCAAGTCATTCAAAAATATGGAACCGACTTTGTCGTAGAACATTTAAGGCAAAAAGATGAAAAAAAATATTATTTTTCAGAATTACGGGCAAAAGAGAGTTTAAATCTAAAATTTTCATTATTACAACATAAAGGAGAGGCGGTTATGGATATTATGGAAGTGCAAAAAAGAGTTATTAACAAACTTGAAACTTCAGATTATAGTGATTTGAGCAGTGAAGAATTTTTTTATCTTTGCGGGCAAGTGGCAAAATATTTACTGACAAAAAGTAAATCGGGCAAAAAAGATGCGGATATGCTAGAACCATTTTTAAGAGCGAAATCAGCTAAGAAATTAAAAGATGAAATCAAGTTTACATTTTTTAAATACAAACATGAGATTGGGCTTAACCAAACAAAGTTCAATAATGCACTGGCTCTAATAACTGCTTTCGAAAAAGATGATGTATTTAATAGCGATAGTTTTTTGGTTGGTGTTTTATCTCAAAATTTATTTTACATGAAAAAAGAGGAGAATTAAGATGACAAGAGTTTACGGAGTAATCGGGATTAAAGCAAAAATGGCAAATTGGAATGCGGACTTTACAGGACGACCAAAATCAACCAGTAACGGTGATATTTTTGGAAGTGATAAAGCACTTAAATATCCTATGAAAAAAATGTGGGAAAATGAAGGCAAAAAAGTTCTTTTTATTAAAAGTTGGAAAGATGAAAAAGGCTCAATCGTTCCTAAACAACTTTCAGAAAGATATACCTATTTATTTGGTGAAATTACCGATAAAACACCAACACAAGATGTTATGAATAACCTCTTTAAAGCGATTGATGTTAAAAATTTTGGTGCAACATTTGCAGAAAAAAAACAAAATATTTCCATTACGGGTGCCGTGCAATTTGGTCAAGGATTCAATAAATTTGATGATACCACTATAGAAATTCAAGATATCCTATCGCCATTTGCCGATTCAACCAAAGAAGATGCCAAACAATCAACTCTTGGCACCAAAATCACTGTCAACGAAGCGCATTATTTTTACGGATTTTCGATTAATCCCAAAAATTATGACGAATACAAAGCCCTTTTAGGCTCAGAGTTTCAAGGCTATACCGAAGCAGACTACGCAGAGTTTAAAAAAGTGGCAATGGTCAGTGCTACAGCATACAGCACCAATTCAAAATTTGGGTGTGAAAATGAGTTTGCTTTGTTTCTTACATGTAAAGATGAAGCGTGCTATTTACCAGACTTGAGCGACTACATTAAATTTGATAGCCAAAAAAGAGAGATTGACCTAAGTGAGCTTGAAAAACTAATTGATGGAAAATATGCAAGTGTTGAAGTTTATTACAACGATTTTAAACTCGAAGTTAAAACATCTTTGAGTCGATTTAACATTTTTACCCAAGAGAAATTATAATCCATGAAAGCGGTTAGCTTTATACTCAGTGGTAAAACGGCGTGTTTTAGAAAGCCTGATGTAAATGTTTTTGCTTATTTTACTTACAATAACATTCATAAGCCTGCACTTTTAGGATTGCTTGGGGCTATCATTGGGCTTGGTGGACATAATCAACTGTGCGATAAAAATCGAGGCTTGAAAAAAGGCTCTTTAAGTTATGACGATGGATTCCCTGAGTTTTATGAAAAGCTCAAAGAGCTAAAAGTAGCTATAACACCGCTTGCACCACATGGTTACTTTAGCAAAAAAATTCAAATATTCAATAATAGCGTTGGTTATGCCAGTTTTGAACAAGGAGGCAATCTTGTCGTACGAGAGCAATGGCTAGAAGAGCCTTCTTGGCAGATTATGATACTTGATGATGAAAGCGAAGCATTTCAAAAAATCAGCGAATATCTTTTAGGCGGCAAATCGGTTTTTATTCCTTATCTTGGTAAAAATGACCATCCTGCAAAGATCGATGAAGTGAAAATAGTTGAGCTTTTGTCGTTTATTCATGAACAAAAAGTATCTTCACTTTTTGAAGAAAATAAATTACAAATTGTCAAATTCCCTCCGCGAGGAGAGCTATCGTATTACTTTAAAGAAATATCGCCCATTCACCTAAACGAACAACATCATTTTTATGAGTATACGAGCTTGGTATTCACAAATCATAAAATTGAAAATGAAAATATTGAAGATGTTTTCTCGTATGAGGGCAATAACTATGCTTTTATCTGATTTTGGCATTGACGAGAAGTTCTTTGCACACACAAGAGGAAGCAATAAAGAGACGTTATCGGCGCATCTTCATCTTACATGTAACTATTATGAAAAGATTGTTACATGTAAGAATCTTGCACCGTTAATTGATATCATCATTGAGCAGATCGATAGTGACAACGCCTCGTTAATCAAAGAGATGTTTGAGAATGCGATTTTTTTGCATGATTTAGGTAAAAAAAATCCGTGCTTTCAGGCAAAAAAGATGTTAAATCCTCTCTTTAGAGAGTATTTAAATTGTGGCGATAGCTCACATTCGCATAGTGGGGCATTAGAGTATATTGACTATTACAAACCAACTCTGACGAAGATAAAAGATGACTATTCTTTTTTTCGTTTGACATATATTCTTTATAATTTTGCCTATCATATCGACAAGCATCATGGTTATTTGGGGAGTATCGAAAATTATTTTTCTAAAACAAATAAGGAAACGAAAGATCATCCTGATTTTAATAGTGTTAAAAATAAAATAGACACTTATTTAGACAAAAAATTTGAATTTTACATCCTTAACAAACTTCTTTTTTCGCTCCTTGTTTCCAGTGATTATTACGCTACAACCGATTATATGTCAGGTTTAAAAACCGACGATTTTGGTGTGTTCTCAAACGCTAAGAAACAAAAGCTCAATGAGCTTTTTACCACCTTTACATGTAAATATAAAAATCCGCAAGGCATCAATAAACTACGCAATGAAATGTTCCTAGAAGCAGAGCATAATCTACTGCAAAACCTTACTAAAAATATTTTTTATCTTGAAGCGCCAACAGGTAGTGGCAAAACCATTACTTCTATCAATTTAGCTTTAAAGCTTTTAGAAAAACATGATTCGCTCAATAAGCTTTTTTATATTTTCCCCTTCAATACTTTGGTTGAACAAACAAAGAGTGTCTTTGATGAAATTTTTGGGGATTCTTTCAAAATTGAAGTTATTAATTCCATAACGCCAATAACCATCAACGAAAAAGACCAAGAAGATATAGAAAGCAAATATGAAAAATCATACGTCAATCGACTTTTTTTTCATGCTCCTGCAATCATTACAACGCATGTAGCACTTTTTGATATTTTATTTGGTACCTCAAAAGAGGACAACTTCCCCCTTTGGCAACTGGCAAACAGCGTCATTATTCTTGATGAAATACAAAGTTACAATAACCAC
>JAQUVE010000001.1 GCA_028693565.1 Sulfurospirillaceae bacterium
GCCGATAAACGTTTGATTTTTGCAAATTCGTCTTTTGAATTAACCACTTTTTTAGAAATCTCATAATTGGTTGTTACTGAATTTTTTTGATAAGTTTCGCTCTTTTTATTACTTTCTAATCCCTGTACTGGACCTATATTACTAATAGCTCCTGGAACACCTCCTACATCCTGAGGCTCTTTTCCTTCACGTTTCTCTTCAACACTTTGTTCACTTCGAGGTACTGAGTTAGGATCATAAATTTCGCTTACAGAATCTTGTTGTGAAAAATCAAAATCGATTGTTACTTGCGCTTTTACTTTATCGACGCCGCCAATCACTGGCGCTAAAACATTAATAATTTTTTGCTCAAAATTACTTTCAAACTCTTTTTTATAACGTACTTGACTTTTTACAAGCTCTCCTTGAAACATCCCATTTTCATTATCACCTAAAGGTTCACCTTCTTGATTGACAATCGAAACATTTTCTGCAGTTAGATTGGATATTGAAGCCGCTACAAGATTTTTAATACCTACAATTTGTTTCACGCCCAAATTCATACCAGAACGAATATTTAAGACAATCGATGCGGTTGGTGCTGATTGTTTTTGGGCAAATACGGTCTCTTTGGGAATAGCGATATGAACACTTGCATTGGCTATTGGCCCTAAAGCCTCAATGGTACGAGCTAATTCACCTTCTAAAGCCCGAATATATTTTATTTTTTGTTCAAAATCTGTTGCACCAAATTCAGTTTTGTCAAAAATCTCAAAACCTACTTTGCTATTTTTTGGAATCCCCAAAGCCGCGATGGAAATACGTTGTTTGTAAACCATATCGGAAGGAACAGCTATAGCACCTTCATTTAAAATTTTATAAGGAATTTTATCTTTATCCAGTTGTTGAATAATCAATGCTGAATCAGCGGCAGAAGTATTGTCAAATAGAACACTATAACCATTTGCAATATTTGAATTTGAATTTTTATAGAGTGTCAAAAATACTAAAAAACCAATGAGCACAGCAATGGAAGTAGCTGCTACAATTTTTTGGCGCAGTGTTAAACTTTGCAGTAAAGCTGCTATTTGATTTAAAAGTGTTTTGAACTCCATCTAGCCTTCTCTTACTTATAAATTGTTTTAAACAGTTCAAAGAAACGACTGTTTTGCTCTGGCGTTCCAATCGTTACACGAATGGCATTCATGCCATATGAACCTAAATTTCTAACGATTATACCCTTTTCCATCAATTTTTGTGCAATTTGAGATGAATTTTTACTCTTGTCAAATTCGAGTGTGATAAAATTGGTATAGCTCGCAATAAAATCAAATCCTAACTCTTTAGCAAAAATCTCATAAACTTTCATCTGCTCAAAATTTTCCTTAAGAGAATTTTGCACAAAAGTTTGATCGCTCAATGCTACAATAGCAGCTTTAAGTGTAAGATTGGTAATATTAAAAGGAGCTCTTAATTTAAGCAATGATTTAATGATTTCAGGTTCAGCAATACCATAACCACAACGCATACCCCCTAACCCATAAGCTTTAGAAAATGTTCCTAGATAAATCGTATTAGGATATTTCTCAATCAAATCGCTCGGTACAATTTTTTTGGCAACATCTTTAAATGCAGCATATTCTTGATATGCCCCATCGACAATTACCAATGTTTCTGGGCTAATTTTATCTAAAAAAGCATAGACATCCTTAGTATCAAGGCATTCTCCAAGTGGGTTATTAGGCAAACATAAAAAGATTACTGATACATCAGGATTGGCTTGGTACATTGCTAAGAACTCATCTAAATTGTGTTGCGCAGAAGGCGTTTTTAAAATCCTAGCACCTGTTTGTCGTGCGTAAATTTCATACATAGCAAAGGTAATACCTGCCATCAAAACAGCACTTTTTTCATTGGCTTTGGCATGCACAGCGAATGAAATAACCTCATCACTTCCCGCACCTATAATGATATTTTCGTCTTTAACACTGTATTGTTTAGCTAATGCCTCTTTGAGTTCATACATACTATCATCAGGGTAAAGATTCATTTTTGAGGCCTCATGGCACACCGCTTCGATCACTTTTTGACTACAGCCTCTTGGATTCTCGTTGCTAGCAAGCTTGATAACATCTTTTGCTTCAATACCATAATCACGCACGACAAGCTCGATTGGTTTGCCCGCTTCATAAATTTTTAAATTATCTAAAACATCGTTAAATTGCATTATTTATCCTCCACAGATATAGCTTCCCAGCCATTTAATATCATATCTATCACGATTTTCATCGATCACTCTTTGTACGTTTTCATCATCAATATGCCCTTCAAAGTCCATGTAAAAAATGGATTGAAATCCTCGCTCTTTGGTTGGGCGTGATTCAATTTTAGTCAAGTTTACTTTTTGCGCTTGAAAGGTTTGTAAAAACTCTACCAATCCACCCGGCTTATCATCGGTTTTTGCCAAAATAGAAGTTTTATTGGTGATACCTTTTTTATTTTTAAAATCACTCAAAATCAAGAATCGCGTTTGGTTAGCTAAATTATCTTCTATTTTGCCAAATAAAATAGGTAAATTAGAAAGTTTTGCTGCAATATGGGAACAAATAGCGGCTGCATCTTGATCTTCACTCGCTTTTTTAGCTGCTTCTGCCGTTGATTTAGTCGGTATAAACTCCACACTCAAAAGCATATGTTCTTCCAAAAATCGCCTGCATTGATTGTATCCTTGGGGATGTGAATAAATACGTTTTATTTTTTTAATATCTTCACATACCGTTGCAAACGAATGATGAATGTCCATGTAAATTTCTGCCACGATTTTAGCGTTAAATTTACCTAAACAATCGAGCGTTGTTCCTACGGCACCTTCTGTATTATTTTCTACAGGAACTACGCCATATTTTGCTTCACCATTTTCAAGCACATGAAAAACTGCTTCGATAGAACTTACACTAATATAATTTCCCATCGCTCCAAAACGACTCTCAGCCACTTGATGCGTATAACTTCCCTCTGGGCCTAAAAAAGCAATTTTTTCAGGAAATTCAAGATTACGACTAACGGCAAAGACTTCTAAAAAAATCGCATCAATAGCTTGATTATTCAAAGCACCTTGATTGAGCGTTTTGAGACGATCAAGTATCTCTTTTTCACGTTCTGGTCGATAAATGGCTGTCCCTGTTGTTTGTTTGACCTTGCCTATCTCTTTGACCTTTTCCATGCGTTCATTAAGAAGTTTCAAAATCTGATTATCAAGACTGTCTATCTCTTTTCTAAACTTGTCTATTTCTTGCATTATTATCCTTTAGCATGCCCAATTGTAGGAACAATTGCATCTAAATATTCCTTGATATGTAAAACTTCATTTTCACTTTTACACTTTCCGCTTAACACTAAAATCGTTTTCATTCCCAATTTTTTAGCGCCTACTAAATCCCCAATTGCATCATCACTAATCATTGTAACATCATGAAAAGTAATACCGTCGTGTTGAGTATTTAACAATCTTAACGCTTCATTATAAAAAGGTTCACTGGGTTTTCCAACAATCTCATAACCCATCCCAGTAGCATAGGCAAGCATTTGTAAAATTGCACCAACACCAGGGTAGCGTCGTTTGTCTTTTGCATAAATACTGGTAGCATGCATCCCAACAATCTTTGCGCCACCCATTACAGCTTCTATCATGCTTGCATACGCTTCACTGTCAAAATCTTTTTTACTTGCAATGACAATCGCTTCTGGTTTCACTGCTTTTTGATTGTATCCTAGTTTTTCCATAACCGCTAAAAACTCATCAGCACCGAAACTTTGAATATCTTTTACATGCAAAATTTTTTCTAAGCTCATGAAGGGATCTAGATAATTGTTTTTAGGAATATCAAACCCTAAATCACATAAAAATTGATGAAATTCAATACTAGGAATTTTAGTATTATTGGTCACAACAACGTAAGGTATTTTGGCACTATTTAGATGACTGATAAAAGCAATCGCCCCCTCTATGGGTTTTTTATCCATATCATCAATCAGTGTACCTTGAACATCAATTAAAAAACTCATAAATATTCTTTTTCCAAATCAATTATATCTTCAAATGTTTCGCGCTTACGAATCAATTTATCCTGCCCTTTGATCAATGCAATTTCAGCAACACGCGCGCGTGTATTATAATTGCTACTCATGGTAAAGCCGTAAGCACCTGCGCTCTTAATGATTAGTAAATCATCATGCTCAAGTTTTGGCAACTCAATATTTTTTGCAAAAAAATCGCCACTTTCACAAATCGGACCAACAACATCGCAAACACTGAACTCTAATTGCTCCTTCTTTTCAACAACAATCTCATGGTAAGCACTGTATAAACTGGGACGAATCAGATCATTCATAGCACCATCAACAATTACAAAACGCTTATATCCATTATGTTTTTCATACAAAACACGTGTTAAAAAATAACCACAATCTCCTACTAAATAGCGTCCTGGTTCACAAACCAATGTTACATCTAGCCCTGCCATTGAAGCAAAAATTGATTGTGCATACTCGTATAATGAAATAGTGACTTCATCTTTATACTGAATACCAACACCACCACCAATATCAAAAAATTTGATATTGATATCGAGTGCTTTAAGGTTTCGCACAAGATTGGCCAGCACAACAGCGGCTTCTTTGAAAGGTTCCACTTGCGTAATCTGGCTACCAATATGAAAATGAATTCCTACTGGCTCTAAAAATGCACTATTTTTAGCATGGATATACATCCGTTTTGCACTATCAACATCAACACCAAATTTATTTTCGTGCAAACCTGTTGAGATATAAGGATGTGTTTGAGCGTCAATATTGGGGTTAACGCGAATACTGATGCGAGCAATTTTTCCAAGATTTTGCGCAATCTCTTCAACACGCATCATCTCTTCTTCACTTTCAAGATTCAGCATTAAAATATCTTGAACTAAAGCTTCTTCAATTTCATCATCACGCTTACCCACACCACTAAAGATAATTTTATATTTAGGCACACCAGCAAAAAGTGCCCGTTTAACTTCACCAATAGAAACACAATCACATCCAGCGTCAAGTTGAGCGATATGTTTTAGAACCGATAAATTTGAATTAGCTTTCACTGCAAAGCATACTAAAGATTTACGCGCTTTAAAAGCCTCTTTGAGAGCAGTAAATTGTTCTGTGATGGCATCAAAATCATAAACATAAAGTGGGGTTCCGTATTTTTGTGCTAGTGTGGAGAAATCAACCATAAAAAACCTTATCAATGGAGTGTAATATCTATCTATTCTATCAAAAAGTTTAGAAAAATATCATTAAACAGAGGGTATTTTAGCGCTTATAGTAAAAATTTAAAGAGACTAAAAAAAGTAAAACAATAGGAAGTAAAATTCCAATTTCTGCGATAATAACTCCATTGGATGAGAGTTTACTTAATAAATAAAGACTGCTCCATACGACCAGTGTGATAAATGCAAATGAAGAAGCTACAAGTGCCGTATTAAAATAACGACTCATTAACGGTGCTTTGGTATAGAGAATAACGATCAGCAAAGGTGCAAAAAGAGGAAAAAATAGCTGATAAAATAACGTTGCCTTAATCTTATGGGTATTAACATTTTGTGTTGCAAAAAATCGTAGAGCCTCTATACCATCAAGAATAGAAAGAGTGTATTCGCTTTGATAAACATTATCCATAATCTTTGGTTTAAAATTTTCCAATGCGCGTAATTTTTGAACCTTTTCAACTTTTAAACCAGTATCATTTAAAGAATGTACAATTGACTTATACGTTATTGTAACCTGTTCTAAAACCCAATGATCGTATGAAAAATAGGCTGAGGAAGCACGTATTACTTTTGTCAAATCCAATCCATCTGTTTCAAAAATTGAAACATCTGTAGCTATTTGCTTGAAAGGGTCTAATTTTTTAAAATAGATATACTGATTATTATTTTTTAAAAAAAGATCTTCAGAACTTGTTGAGATGCGATTAAATTTCTTAAGGTTTGCACTGTATTCGTTCGCATAAGCAAATTCTGTGCAATTCAATCCTATGTAAAAAATACTAATGATTAAAGAGGTCAAAAAAAATGGCTTGATTAAAGCTTGCTTGCTAATGCCTGAAGCATACATACATATAAGCTCATTAGATTTAATCATTGCAAAAACAGTCACGATCATTCCAAAAACAATGGAAAGAGGCAGTACATAATTTACAGCATTTAACGCTTGGAATAGTGCGTAAAGTATTTGCAAATTAGCAGATTCGGGAAGTGTAGTATAATTGGTTAAAAGATCTACTCCCACATAAAAAAAATCTAGCGCTAAAAAAATAATGACACTATTTTTGAGGTAATTTTGAACAATATACCTCTCAAATAATCTCATCGTTTCTCCTCGCTACATAGTATTTCTTTTAAGCTGTATTGTACCGAAACTTCTTTTAAATCCTTGTGCATCAGAGCTCGAATACTCTGTTTCACATGATCAATAATCTTAGGTAAGAACTCTTTTTGGCATACTGTAAAATCAGATAATACATAATGTGCCACATCACTTTTATGTTCTGGCTTACCAATACCAATACGGACACGAATATAATCTACCCCAATATGTGCATCAATGGAGCGAAGCCCATTATGACCACCATGTCCCCCACCACATTTAAAACGAAGTGTTCCAAAAGGAAGGTCTAAATCGTCATGAACAACGATTACCTCATCGGGTTTGTAATAATCACAGACTGCACGAACACTTTGTCCTGAAAGATTCATATAAGTGGAGGGTTTTAAAAAAAGATTTGAGGAACATTTGAAGAGTTCTCCTTGAAAAACATTTTTTGAAATGTTTTCACAAGAAAGGTCGCCGATAAAACTATCGACGACCATAAAGCCGACATTATGTCGATTATTTTTGTATTGAGAATCGGGGTTGCCAAGTCCTACTATAAGTATCATTAGATCTTATTACTTAGCTTTAATAACTCCGGCTACGGAAACTCTATCTTCAACCATCATTTTCACATTTGCAGCAAGTGGAATATCACGTACAAGTACAGTATCTCCAACATCTAACTCTGCAACATTGATGATAAAGCTATTTGGTAAATTTTCAGCCGTACATTTAACAGCTAAACGTTTTTTAGATTGAATAAGAACACCTTTGTTCTTTGTACCTTTTGGGATACCAACAAGCTTAACTGGAACTAAATATTTAGAAAGTACTCCTGGAAGTGCTATACGTAAATCTACGTGTAACAATGAACTGTTGACAGGATCTCTTTGGTAATCTTGAATCACAACATTGTATACTTTGTCTGCGACTTTTACAGGGAAGATTAACTCTTCTTTGTTTTTTACGGCCTTGATGAATTCGTTTGCTTTAAATGCAGCATTGATGTTTTCTTCACCCTTACCGTAAATATTTGCAATTAGATATCCATCTCTACGAAGCGCTTTAGTAACCTTCTTCTCGATACTATCTCTAATGATGCCTTCTAGCATAATCTATCCTTTAAAAAAAATAAGAGAGCTATTTTACATAAGATAAGCTAAAAGCTTTATAAATCTATAATTTTAGACCGATAATATCTTTGTCTCTCTCTTCTGTTTTAACGATAGTATTGTTTCGTTGTATCTCTTTTTGAGATTTATCTGCATCATAATAATCTAAAGCCATTGTAATATCATTACGACTTGAAGAACTATTAATTACTTCCGCTCGTGAAACCCTGCCTTCAGCATACAACCCTAATAATGCTTGATCAAAGGTTTGAGTTTTATAAACATCTTTGCCTTCTTTGAGTGCATCATGAATCTCATTTTCCCGTCCCTCTAAAATCAGAGCTTCAATACGCGCATTTTTAATCAATATCTCCACAGCTGCCGTTCGCCCTTTATCGATGGTTTTAACCAACCTTTGCGAAACAACCGCTTGCAGTACTGAGGCTAAAGACATTTTAATACGATTTTGCTCACTACCTGGAAACATTCCTATAATGCGACCTATGGTCTCTTTCGTATCAATAGTATGCAACGTTGAAAGCACTAAATGCCCTGTTTCAGCAGCATGCATTGCAGTCTCAATGGTTTCAAGATCACGCATCTCTCCCACTAAAATAACATCGGGATCTTCACGCAGCGCAGCACGTAGTGAATCCGCAAATGTTATGGCATCTTGTCCAATGGCACGCTGATTGACGATGCATGATTCATCTTTATAAATAAATTCTACGGGATCTTCAATCGTAATGATATGTTTTTTATGAATTTTATTGATACGATTAATAATCGAAGCAAGTGTTGTTGTCTTACCGCTTCCCGTAGGTCCTGTTACCAAAACAAGCCCGCGAGAAAGGTCACATAATGAATTTATAACTGGTGGTAAATGGAGGGCCTCAACTGTAGGCAAAACCATTGGAATTGTTCTAAAAACTGCCGAAACACCATCCACCTGAAAAAACATATTGACACGAAAGCGATAATCATCATTAAGCTTAAAGGTAAAATCAATATTTTTTTTCTCAATAAATTCACCAAAACGTCCACGTAAAAGCTCTTTAGCCAGCGTAATACCATCTGAGTGAGTCAACACTTCTTTTGAAAGTGAAATGATCTCACCGTTAATGCGCCCTCTAATATTGGTTCCTGTCTTTACATGTAAATCACTACCATCATACTCGACGAGTTTACTCAAATAAAATTTAAGCTTCTTCGTCATTTCAAACGTTAATTCGCTGACATTGACACTCTCTTGCATGATCTTACCTCGCTTTTTATTTTAATGCTTCCATTATTTCACTAAAAGCCTCTTTAAAAGCACGTAACCCTTCATCCATCAGTTCATCACAAACCGTATTAATCTCAATACCATTCGCTAAAAGAGATGCAAAAAAGTTATCAATCACATCTTCTTGCCATACAATTTCAGGTGCAATTTCAGGATTTTTTATAAATGCATTGATAGTGGCAAGAGGCGCTGTATTAATAGCATTTTTACACAACAACTCTTTAATATAATAATCTTCACTAAGTGTATCGCCTTTTGTTCCTGTGCTTGCGAACAAAGCACGTACATTCTCAAGTCCTGCATTACAAATTATCCCATAGAGTTTAAGGGCATTCATAATACCTACACGCGCAGGTGTAAAATCTATTTTTTTCAAACTCTCATCTAATTTTCGATCAAACCGGCTTACAAAAATACTAATGACAGCTTGAGGTAATTGGCTCACGCTCTTTTGCTTTAAAATACTATTAGCTTTTTTAAAAGCATTCAAACAATTTTTTGTTTGAATGTCTGAAAAAATAAGCGTTGCATTAACATTAATGCCTTCGCTAAGTAGTACTTCCATAGCTCCAAAACCTGCCTTAGTAGCTGGTACTTTAATCATAACATTTGGGTAGCCAATAGCCTTAAAAAGACGTTTTCCTTCCTCGATTGTCCCCTCAGTATCATCGCATAAAAAAGGGTCAACTTCGATACTAATAAAACCATCATCTCCTTTTTCATATAAAGGCATAAGCTTTTGTGCCGCTAATTGAATATCACTAATGGCAAGAGTTTCGTAAATTTCTTTGGGAGATTTACCATGAAGTCTTGCTTTATCTTGTGCATAGGCTGGTGAACCCAAAAAGGCTGCTTTGAAAATAGAAGGATTGCTCGTTGCCGCATTGATGATATTTTTAGCAATGAGGTCACTAAATTCACCTTCCAAAAAACTTCGTTCAACAAAATCACACCATAATGAAAATTTCAAATCATTGTTATACATACATTCACTCTTTCAGATAAATTGGAGAAGATTACGCATATCTTTCTCGTCAACTATAATATTAGCTGCATTTTTTAAAATAGGCTTTGCGCAAAAAGCCACCTTTTTAGCAGCACATTCAAACATTGAGATATCATTAGCACCATCTCCTACTGCAATCGTATCTTCATAACTTACGCATAAAAGATTTTGAACTCGCCTGAGCATATCACCTTTGGAAAATCCAAACATCATATCTCCTCCTACAAGACCACTTAAGAGACCATTGCGGGAGTGTAAAACATTAGCAAAATCTACATCAAAGCCTAAAATTTCTTTAGCAGGTGTAGTTGCTATGCGAAATCCCCCGCTAAAAACTACGACGGTATAGCCTTTAGCTTTAAGCCCTGCAATCGCTTCTTTAGCGCCATTCATTAACGGAAGTGTTTTACAAATCATTTCTGCTTTATGAAGACTCATTCCCTTTAAAAGCCCCACACGAGTACTTAAACTTTCGAAAAAATCAAGCTCACCTCGCATAGCCGCTTCAGTAATCGAAGAAACTTCCTTCTCAACCCCATGCTCTTTCGCTAAAAAATCAATCGTTTCACCATCCATGAGTGTTGAATCAAAATCAAAAACACACAATTTCATCCACATAACTCCTCGTTTATTAGGTTCTTAATTATAACACTATCTTGCTTAGTCAGAAAATTGGAATATGTATAAGATTCAGTTGAAAGAAAAAAGTGATCGATATTTCAAAGGATTATTTTTTAAAAAATGCATCGACTAAACTTTTAAGCCATCCCTCTTTTGCCTGATTTTTCGTGGCTACAATATCTTTTTTTTCAAGCATTGTTGTCACGCTTTGCATATAATCTTTATCATCATGCTGAATATGCCCTAGTAACCAAACTTGTAGTTCATTCATCAAAGCACGGGTAATATCTTCGCCACCCAAAGAGCGCTCTTTAAAATGATCAATACGGCCTACAAAAGAGGCATGTACTTTTTTGTGTGGCTCAAGCTTTTCATAGCCCGCTTCTTGCATTAGACTCTCTTCAAAAGCTAAATGAGAAATTGTATAATCTATGAGTTGATGAAGTACTATAGTCACTTTTTGTTTATTATCATAAAGAAGTGCACTGTTGAGTTCATTAATATACTCAATAATGCGTTTATGTTGGTCATCAATGACGGCGATATTAACAGAAAATGAAGGATCCCAAACCCAATATGACATTTCAGCTCCTTTGAAAAGCTCACATTCTTAAAGATTATTGAATCATCATTATAACATAAGAAATAATATGATAAAAGTTAAAAAAAATACATTCGCCTTATTTTCATTATCTATTCGTTATAATAACTAAAAGTTACACAGCGATGGATAAACAATGATAGAACAATTAATTGACAAACTAAGACATAATACTTTTTTAAGTTTAGAAACAACACCTATGCATGAACCTACATTTGAGCCTATTATTGAAAAAATAGCGCACTTTGGGCTCAATACAAAAGTCGATGCTTTTAGCACTACTGATAACCCTTTAGCACGTCTTAAGTATAATGCATTTTTTGGTGCACTTAAATTGCAAAATAGATTTCAAAAACCAGTAATCACAACGATGAGTATGCGAGATCGCAATAAAGTAGCCCTTCAATCGGATCTTTTAGGTGCAAATGAGCATGAATTAAGAACTATTCTTTGTCTCACAGGAGACCCAGCGAATGCGAGTGATCAACCACTTTTAAAAGGTGTATTTGAAGGGAACAGCACACTTTTAATGGATATTATAAAATGCTTTAATGCAGGACTTGATTATTCAGGCAAACCTTTTAAAACTCAACCAAAGCCAATTTATCCTTTTGCCGTTTGCAATGCACATGCCAATATTCCTAAAAATCTCATCAAAAAGATGCATACTAAAATGGAACATGGTGCTGTAGGGATTATCACACAACCCGTTTATAGCGTCGAAAATGCAACTTTACTTTTAGAAATGCTTCAAAATGCTAAGGAAGGACTGAGCGCTGAGGCACAAAAAACAGAGCTAATTTTAGGATTTTTTCCGATAGTAAAACTACGAACAGCACAGTTTTTAGCCGCACACGTACCAGGTATTCATGTCCCTGAAATATGGATGGAAAAACTCACTCGTGCTAAAAAAGTCAGTGAAGAAGAAGAAAAAAAGGTAGGCTTTGAACTTTCGCTCAATGCTTTTAAATCAATTCAAAAAGTACATCCTAAAATACATATGATGAGTGCTAATAATTTTGAACTAGTGTCAGATTTACTCAATTCTTAAGGCATATACAAGGTGGAGTCAAACTTTCATTTGACTCCATGATTTTTCTAAAAATCTCGCTTTAAAAGAGCCTCAACTTTTAAAATCGTTAAGATATTCTCATCTCGCATACCAATTCCATAAACCATTCCTTTATCCGCATGAATGGTCTCTGGCGGTGGCCCAATTTTACCACTTTTAATACGAATTGCTTCTGTTAATCTATCAATTACAAAGCCTGCCGTATTGTCACGACCCTTCATGACGATATAACGAGTATCTTCACTTTGTCTGACTGATTCCATTTTGAATTTGCGACGTAAATCAATCAATGGGATAACGCTACCTCTTAAATTGAAAACCCCTAAGATATAATCAGGCACACTTGGAACACGTGTATATTCAATAGGTTTAATAATCTCTTGAATACTTAAAATGGGGACAGCGTACTCTTCTTGCCCAATGATAAATCCAACCAACTGGATAACATCTTCTTCTTTTTTATGCGGTTCTTCAATCTGCTTTTGCTGTTTCTGGATAATATTATTTAGTTTATCGTTCATGGCATCGCTCCGCTTATAATTTTATATTTTTTCGAACAACACTCTCGAGGTATTCTGGTGAATAAGGTTTGGTGATATATTCACTCATCCCTGATTCAACACCTCGTAATCTGTCCGATTTTGATGTTCTTGAAGTAACTGCAATCAATGGTAAATTCTTATACTTAGAGTACTTACGTATTTCTGTCGCTAATGTATAACCATCCATTCTTGGCATCTCAATATCAATCAATACAGCATCAATACTGTGTTCTGCTGATTTAAGCATGTTTAGTGCCTCTTGGCCATTCGAAGCTTCTAATACCTTAACTCCGATTGGCTCCATAGATTTTTTCATAATATTGCGATCCATAGCACTGTCATCAACTGCTAAAACAATGAAATCACTTGGAGCGCTTTTGACTTTAACTGTTGCCTCTGCTGATGCACGAATATCAACGCTAATTCCTTTGGCAAGAGTCATTAGTGCTGCTACATCAATAATCAATGTGACACGACCATCTCCACGAATCGTAGCACCAGCTATACCCTCTATACCTTGTAAATAATCGCCCAAAGATTTAATAACAATCTCTTCTTGCCCTACTAGCGTATCGACAATAACACCTAGTTTTGCTTCAGCAAGACCAATCACAACAACATAGGCATGCTCACTGTTTTCATACACTTGCTTAACACCAAAGATATCAGATAAACGAACCAATGATAACACTTCATCACGAAGTCGTAAGACATTTTTACCTTCAATGGTATAAATTTCATCAAGAGGAATACGCACTGTTTCTAAAACTGATGCTAATGGAATCGCATAGTACTCTTCTTGTGCTCCAACTAAGAGTGCTTGAATAATCGCCAATGTCAAAGGAATTTTGAGTCGAATGATGGTGCCTCGCCCTAATTCACTATAAACATCAATAATACCATTGAGCTT
This sequence comes from Sulfurospirillaceae bacterium, assembly GCA_028693565.1. Lineage (GTDB taxonomy): Bacteria > Campylobacterota > Campylobacteria > Campylobacterales > Sulfurospirillaceae > Sulfurospirillum. The sequence goes on from JAQUVE010000001.1 coordinate 13,537, forward strand.
TTCGATATTGGTTTTAACGACATCCATACCTACACCACGGCCTGAAACATTTGTAACGACTTTGGCAGTTGAAAGAGACGGTTTAAAGATAAGTGCATATGCTTCTTTATCACTCATACCATCTGCTTCTCGCTCTGTAATCATCCCTTTTTCAATCGCTTTTGAACGTAAAATATCGGGGTCTAACCCATTTCCATCATCGGTAATTTCAATAACAATGTTATTGCCTTCGTTATAGGCTTTCAGCTGGATAAGTCCACCTTCTGGTTTGCCTTTTGCACGTCTTGCCTCCATCGTTTCAATACCATGGTCACATGAATTACGAATGATATGCACTAAAGGATCGCCAATTTCTTCAACAATTGATTTATCGAGTTCTGTCTCTTCACCAGAAATTTCAAGCTCTATTTGTTTGCCAAGTTCACGCGATAAGTCTCTAACCATTCTTGGGAACTTGTTAAATACCTTAGCAATAGGAAGCATTCTGGTTTTCATAACTGCGATTTGTAAATCAGTCGTAACCAATGAAATTGAAGATACCACTTGATTGAGCTCTTCTAAGAACTTTTCGCCTTCATAGCGTTCTTCAACATCATCATAGATTTTGAGCAATCTATTTTTACCCAAAACAAGCTCACCAATTAAGTTCATGAGGTGGTCTAGTCGTTTGACTTCCACTCTAATGGTTTGTTCCATTGCGCTAGCGGCTTCTTTTTTCACAGGAGCTGAAGCTGCACTTGATGTATCTTCTCTTTTTGATGGTGCACTTCTTGGCGCAGGCGCTTCACTTTCACTTTTGGTTACCGCCGAAGTCGAAGCTACAGCAGTAGATGCAGCATTACTGCTTTCTCGCCGTTTTTTATCTTCTTCTTTACGCATTTTAAGAAGTCGTTCTATCTCGTCTTCAACTTCTTTATCGCTAAGCTGTGAATAATCAGACTCTTCTTCAAATACGGGAGCCGCTACTTCTTCAATATTGCTTTGCTCAACAGGACTTGCTTCAGGGATTGTATCGCCATTGGATATTGCATCTAATCGATGACAGATATCTGTAATATCAATACCTATAGAAGTATCGTTGCCATTATCGCGAATAGCATGTAATAACGCTTTCATCAAATCAATTGACTCAAGAACAACATCCATAACATCTGCTGTTAGTTTCAACTCACCACGGCGTGCTTTGTTGAGAACATCTTCCATATGATGTGTTAACTTTGTCAAAATATCAAAATTTAAAAAGGATGAAGACCCTTTAATGGTATGAGCAACCCTAAAGATACTATTAAGTAGTTCAAGATCATCTGGATTGTTCTCTAGTTCTACTAAGTTTTGGTCAAGTTGTTCAATAAGTTCGAACGCTTCAACCAAAAAATCTTCTAAAATTTCTTGAATATCTTCCATCGTTCTACCCCTATTGTGCTATTTTTACATGCGATTTAATTACTTTAGAAACTTCTTTGTAAAAAATCGACGCATCAAATTTTGTTAAATAGGCTTCACCGCCCGCCTCTTTTCCTCGTATTTCACTGAAATGATCACTAATAGAAGAATTAAATACTATGGGAATATTTTTAAATCTCGCATCTTCTTTAACGTTAGCTGCAAAATGAAACCCATCCATTTGTGGCATTTCAACATCACTAATGATAATTTTTATTTCTTCAGCAATGCGGTCACCATAAGTTACATAAAGTTCATTTAAGCGCTGTAAGCCTTCCATACCATCTTTAGCCTCAACCACACGCATTCCCATCTTTTTGAGCGCATCATTTACAAGCTTTCGAGCAATAGCACTATCATCTAAAATAAGTGCTGTACCTTCCACCTTCATAATTTCATCATCTAGAACATCAATTTTTGGCTGATAAATGCCTAAAGCTTGAACAACACTTTCTAAATCTAAGATCAATAATACTTCGTCATTTTCGATACGTGTTACCCCTGTAATTTGACTCTTATCAAGTGATCCCATTCCCGCAACAAATGAAGCTGGTTCGATGTCTTTCCAACTAATACGACGAATTCGTTTCGCTTCATGAACGACAAAGCCAATCAAAATATCACTAAATTCAGTAATGATAATGCGTGGTTTGATAGAGCCATCATCAGGTTCAGTAATGTTCATCCATTTTGCAAGATTAACAACGGGAATGACGACCCCACGAAGGTCAAATATCCCTTCGATATATTCAGGCACACCGGGTAATTCTGTTAGATTAGGGATTTTAATGATTTCACGAACTTTGGCAACATTGACGCCATAAATTCCTTCATACACACCTTTTTCTTCTTTTTTAAAGATACGAAAGTCAACCAGTTCCATTTCATTGGAACCTACTTTTAAAATATTGTCTTTAGCCATTGCAGCCCCTTACTTGCATTTGCGCAAATTGTGTCTTCGAAGATGATTGTACACTAAAATAGCTTTGATTGCACGCAAAAGATGAAAAATTAAAATAGTTAATGCCATGTGTTTCAAATTGACAATTTTGATGGTAGTGCCCCTCTATAACCCACGTGATAGATTCAAGAGGATACTTTGTGATTTTAGCTTCTATTACCGCTTGAAAATTTTCGATTTTTCGGCATAAATTTTTACGTTTTTGACTCTCTTCTATCGCTTTTGAGATAAAGCCATAAGAGTACTTATCTAAAAAATTTAAAATAGAAAGAATCGTATGATTGCGAATAAGATACGTAAAAAAACGATGTAACCCATCGGCATACTTATCACCATGACTTACTAAAGCTTTGGTGCCATCGGGTAAGTTTATATGCAGTGGTTGGTGCTCGATTGAAAAAACACGGGCATACTTAAAAAGTGAAGCGAGGTTAAAATCGTGGTTACCTTCCAAATAAAAAAGCTCTGTTTTTTTGGCTATTTCATCTATGAGCGTTATATAGTTTTTATATTTTTCAATACCATAAGCTACATCGCCTACAAGTAAATCAACCATATCCCCCATCAAAAAAAGCTGTGGTGGGGGATTGTTGTTAAGTTGTTCTAAAAACGCATAAAAGAAGGAACGCTCTGCACAATCGTGCGCATCTGCGATAAAGATTGCTCCTTCTTTGACTGTGATATTAGGGAACATACGCGATGATAGGAATACCTGCAGCCTCATCAAAACCGCACATCAAATTGGCATTCACCACCGCTTGTGAAGAGGCGCCACGCAGAAGATTGTCGATACTGCTTGAAACAAAGATTGAGTTTCCTTTTTGACTGACAAAAATATCGCAAAAATTAGTTCCTGCAGTGGATTTAATATCCACAGGAACTTCACGCACACGTACAAAACGAGCGTCTTGATAAAATTGCGTTAAAATCTCTTTGGCATTGATAAGCTCTTTGGTTTGCAAATAAGCGCTGATTAACATTCCTCGACTCACTGGTAGTAAATGAGGAACAAAATTTACCTCATAATCATGCCCACTCACTAAACGTAATTTCTCTGCAATTTCAGGTTCATGACGATGTTTCAAAGGGTTGTACGCAAAAATATTTTCATTGATAGTCACAAAATGTGATGTCAAAGTTGGTTTTTTCCCTGCACCCGAAACTCCACTTTTAGCATCTATAAAGATAGGTGCATCTTTTTTAAGGTAGGGTAAAAAAGGCAAAATACCTAAAATTGAAGCAGTTGGATAGCATCCTGGATTGGCAACGAGCGACGCTTTTTGAATGTTGCTTTTATTGATTTCAGGCAAACCATACACAGCGAGCTCTAAGTTTTCTTTATCTTCATGCTCGCAATAGTGCTTCTCATACGCTTCCAACCCTAAACGATAATCTGCAGAAAGATCTACCACTTTAACTTGTAAAGCTAAAAGCTCTTTCGCAAAACCCATAGCCGCTTTATGCGGTAAAGCCAAAAATGCCAGCTCTGCGTGCTTAGCGACTTCCTTAGCATCTGCTTTATGCACCTCTTGCTCAAAAACTTTCACCAAAGAGGGATGCAAAGCACTCGCTTTAATGCCACCCTCAGTTGTTGCAATATATGTAATCTCAAAATGAGGATGATTAATGAGAATTTTCATTAATTCTAACCCCGTATAACCACTCGCACCAATAATTGCTACATTTATTTTTTTCATTACTTAACTCTCAAAATCAATTTCACGGTATGCAACCTCTAAGATTTCATACTCTTGTTTGCCACCTGGTAACGTTACACTCACCTCATCACCTTCGCCTTTACCCATTAATTGCTTTGCTAAAGGAGAGTGATACGAAATTAGCCCTTTATAGGCATTGCTTTCTGTACTTCCTACAATCGTATAGGTAATCTCTTCATTACTTTCCAAATTTTCCAACATCACAGTCGAGCCAAAGCGTACCTTGTCATGATCATACGAACTTGGATCAATCACCTGTGAACGTGACAATAAATCACTTAATTCGCCAATTCGTCCATCAATAAATGCCAAACGCTCTTTAGCGGCATGGTATTCAGCATTTTCTTTTAGATCCCCATGGCTTCGAGCGATATCAAGCTCAATAACCGTTTCAGGGCGCTGCTTTTTTTTCAAATCATTGAGTTCATGGGTGAGTTTTTTATAACCATATTCTGTCATGGGTTCTTTATTCATAGTATTCTCCTATCGCTAATCATCTTATTATACCTTCATTATGCTTATCATCGTCTCTTTGCTTCCGTGCCCCAAAATACGTCGTAGCTTTAACGCATGTTCAAAAAATGCTTCTCTATCAATACTTGCATAGGCTTCTAAAAGATTGTCAACACTAACGTCATCTTGCAATAACTCAGGGTGCAACTCTGGTAACTTTTCAAAATCAAAAATGATATTGGCAAGTCCCACATGTGAAAGTTTAACAAAATGCCTTGCTATCCAATAATCTATCAATTTTGCTTTATAGGCCAATACCATAGGAACACCAACAAGTGCGGCTTCAAGCGTAGCAGTACCTGAGCACACAAAAGCAAATTCACTCTTTAAAAACGCCTCATAAGTGTTTTTTGACAAAGTAAAAGCACTTATATCCCCATAAAGTTCAGCAATCTCTTTGTCGCTAAAATGGGGTGGAATAACCAGTATCTTTTCTTTATCAATTTGCTGGGCAACTTCACGATAAAGGGGCATCAGCGCCCTAATCTCACTTTTGCGACTCCCAGGCAAAAAAGCCACTCGCCCAGTGGATTCATACACCGCTTTACATGTAGGGATTTCGTCCAAAAGAGGATGCCCTACATAAGTCGCCTTGGTGTAAAACTGTTGCTCAAACGGTAAAATAGAGGCTAACACATCACAATATTGTTCAACCTTCGCCACACGTTTGGCTTTCCATGCCCACACTTGTGGCAAAATATAATAGATGATTTCCACATTGGGATTGATTTTTTTAATCGCCTTTGCAAGCGGTAAATTAAACGCAGGTGAGTCGATCAATAACACTTTATCGACAAAACAACTCATCCCCGCCATCACCTTTATGGCTTTTTGCGCTTTTTTAATTTTCGGAATCGCATCCAAAAAACCCATAATGGAAAAAGCACGACTAGCAATAACAGGTTTACCAAAACGCTCATCAAAAATCCCATACAACTCACACCCGTTTAAAGCACCCAAAATGGGCTCTAAATGAAGGTTTGCGGAGGGTTCAAGGGCCGATACGAGTAGTTTCAAAGATTTTCCCTTAGTAAATATTTTTAAGATGATATACAAAAATCTCTTAAAATTGTAAGCCGCTTTGGTTATAATATCTTAAAAAAAGTAGGCAATTTTTGATGAAACATATTTTAATTACCAATGATGATGGCTTTGAAAGCAAAGGGCTCATCGCACTTGCAGAGGCTCTACGTCCCTTAGGACACGTAACCATCGTCGCTCCCACCACCGAAAAGTCCGCATGCGGTCACTCTTTAACCCTCACACGCCCTCTTCGTTTTATCGCTATTGAAGATGATTTTTTTAAGTTGGATGATGGGACGCCAACTGATTGTATCTACCTCTCTTTAAATGCACTTTTTGAAGGTGATAAAAAACCCGATTTAGTGGTAAGTGGTATCAATAGAGGCTCAAATCTGGGTGAAGATATCACCTACAGTGGTACGGCAAGTGCGGCCATGGAAGCGGCTATTCATGGCGTTGCTTCTATCGCTATCTCACAAGTCTATGTGGGAGGGCCACAAAATATTGATATTCACGGTTACGATTTAGCCCAACAAGTCGCCCATGATTTAGCCAAAAAAATCTTAGAAGGCACTTTTCCACTCGGTGATAGACGCTTTTTAAATGTCAATATCCCAGCGCTGAAACCTGAGGAGTGTAAAGGCTACAAGATCACTCGTTCAGGACACCGCATGTACGGCAATGACGCACATCTTCACCGCAATCCCCGAGGTGAAGAGTATTATTGGTTAGGCGTTCATACCTTAGAATGGAAAAAAAGTGCGCTCAATGATTGTGACCTCAGCGCCATTGATGAAGGCTATATTTCCATAACCCCTATTCAATTGGATATGACAGCGCACGATGAATTAGACAAACTACAACAATGGATTGAGCATGGATGATAGATACTCACGCGTTAGAAAGATTTTCAATGAAGATTTTGAGCTACTTCAACATGCAAAAATTCTTCTTTTTGGTGTCGGTGGTGTCGGTAGTATCTGCTTAGATGCTCTTTTTCGCTCAGGCGTTACAGACATCACCATCGTTGATTTTGACTGCTACGATATCACTAACCAAAACCGTCAGTTAGGAAGTGAAGCCGTAGGTGAAATCAAAGTTAAACGCCTAAAAGAGCTCTATCCAACCGTAACACCTATAGAGCAAAAAGTTACGCCTGCATGGATTGAAAATTTTGATTTTAGCCCTTATGATGTGGTCATCGATGCGATTGATGATATGCCCTCAAAAGTCGCCATCGCCCACAAATCAAGCGAAAAACTTATCAGCTCTAGCGGTGGTGCTAAAAAAATCGACCCTACCAAAGTACGTTATTGCTCAGTATGGAAAACTCACGGCGATGCTTTGGCTAAAAAATTTCGTTATGAACTGAAAAAAAGTGGTTTTAGCAAAGATTTTCTCACCGTTTTTTCCGATGAAGAACCCAACTGCAAAGACTTAGGCAGTTTGATGTGCGTCACGGGAACCTTTGGATTCACGCTTGCTGCTTTGGCAATTCGAAAGCTTACTAATAAGCTGTAAGCTTTCCATGTCAAGAGTATCTAGCTGTTTAATTCAAATCACCATCTTTCCAGTATTTGGTTCCTTGTATAGTCGCTTGAAGAGCTAAACCATTTTTGGTAAGTTTATAGAGCTTCATACCAGGTTGTACGGTAATCGCACCTTCTGCTGAACCACCTTTTTTGTCTGATTTTGCGGCCGCATCTGCTTGTGCATTAGCCTCCCAGCCACTATTTACAAATGATTCAAGGACTTCTTTATTATCAAAAACGAAAATAGCTCTAAAATCTTTGACGCCAAGACCAATACCGATACCTCCAGAAGCCATCTTCATATATGTTTTTTTACCAGTCTTGTTATTAACGGCTAGGCCACTTCCACCTTCAGCAGAAAAGAAGATAACATTGACACCAATATTGCTAAATGTGGCATACCCATAAGCTTGTTTTATTGCACTCGCGGAGCCTGGATACGCTTTGTAGAGCATTTTTAATGTCTCTTGACTATCACTATTAATTGCCTTTTTTTGCTCTGCAACCGATTCAGCATATGACAAAGTAGTGCACAGGAAGACTAACAGTAAAATTTTGATAATTTTCATTATTTCTCCTTTTAACGTTTATCCTATTTCATCTTTAATACATTACGATGAAAAGCCTTATCTAAACCTTAACTACTCTTCCATCGCCATCATCAAAAAACCCGTAAAAGCGGCATTATCATCATGGCTTATTTTTTGACTGGTTTTTGCTTTCATATTTTCTAAAACTTTTGTGTATGCCACGTAAAATTCATAACTTGGTCGTGGTTTGTAAACTAAACCTTCTATTTCAAAAAAAGTGATGATATCTTTCGTTGTCGTAGGCTTGATAAAAAACTCTTTATCTCTGTAGAAATAATAAGGAATGAGCGTTACAATCGACCACTTTGCCAATGTATAATAAGAGAGTATCTCGACCACAATTTCAAATCCCTCTTTTTTATCGCCATAAAGCATTTCATACAAGCCGATACAAAACATATCTCTTCGCTCCATGCGCATCTCTTTCATCATGTCCCTTACTTTTGGTTTTTCAAAGAGCGACACTAAGGTTGATTTGGAGACGATTTTGGCAAAATTTTCACAGATGAGCTCTGGTTGAGTGAAGTTCTCTTTGGCAAACATCTCTTGGGCTTGTTCACCTATTTTTGCAGTGTTGTGTTTTTTAATGATGGGTAAAAGCCCCACATCTTCAAATCCTTTTGGATAAAGCTCTAAAAAATAGGCTTCAGCATCTTTTAGTTTTTGGAAGTTCATGAGCATTACTCTCCTATTTTGATCTCACTGACCAAACCCAAATCAAGCACTGATTGGCGATTTTTAAAGATTGCCATCGCTGTGTTCATTTTATCAAAACCCAATTTTACATAAAATAGCTCTTTTCCCATACTCGCAAATAAAATGATTTTGTTGTGCTCTTTGGAAAATTCAACCAACTTGGTGACGATTTGTTTACCAATGCCTTGTTTTTGATACTGAGGATGAATGGCAACATCTGCGATGTAGGAGACATCAATCCCATCGGATAAAGCACGCCCAACCCCTATAATTTTCTCCCCATCATACACAAAACATTGGTACCTGCTATTTGAAAAAACCACTTTCAAATCTTCGGCTTTTTTATCGCCTAGTGGAGCAATTTTGTAAAGCTCACTGAGCGCTTCCCAATCGACACCTAAAGAATCATATTGCCATCGTAAGCTCACTGTTTACTCCTCAAATTATCTGTTTTGCACTCTTTTTGACGTATCATAGACGAGCTCATAATAATGATTGCTATTGAACTCAAATTCTTGGATGACGTCAAGTCCTAGTTTTCGTGTATGCGCTGCGTACGATCGGTGGTTGATTTTATTGATAAAAGTTACGAGTATTGGGTATCTTTTTGACATATGCTCTAACGCAAAATCAAACAATTTTTCCAAGAGACCACTACTTCTCACACTTTTATCAATACATACAGGGCCGTATTGATAAGAATTGTCGATGGTAATATTCTGACTAAGATACGTCAACTTGGGTAAATCTTGAATCATCAATGCAAATATGGGCCACTCAGACCAAAACTGCCATGAAGCCGACATCACATAGCCTATCACTTCGCCTTTCTTTACGGCAATAAAAATACCTTGTTCTTGCTCTATGATATCTTTTAATTGCTCTTTGGTGAACGCAGTCGTTACAAAACCGTCTTTTTTATCGTCTTCACTAATATGCGCTATTTGATACTTATTATGGAGTTTTAAAATACTATCGATATCGGTAATGTCTGCTACTTTTAATTGCATCATGCACATCCTTTTTTGTTTCAGAAATTATAGTACTTCTCAAAAATCGTGTCATTAACTTAGGTTAATTTCATCTTTTTTCGGATACGAGACAAAGCAACTTCTGTTATTCCTAAATACGATGCGATATGGTAATTAGGTACAACATGCGATATCATCGAATACTCATTTAAAAACTTTTCATACCTCTGAGTAGCATTTAAAAGTAAAAAATCCGCTTCACGCCGCTCTTTTTTAACAATCAAATTTTCAAAAATTCGTAAGTGCAATCTGTTCCACTCTGAATACTGTAGCCCCAAAGATAAGAAGTCTTGATAAGAGATATACAACGTTGTAAAGTCTGAGAGTATCTCCACACTAAAAGGTGAGGGTTCACCTTTAGACACGGAAACGATACTGCTTAAAAGATGCCCTGATTTTTCTGCAAAAGATTTATTGAACTCTTTACCATTTTCTGTAAGATAATAATATCGAGCCAGCCCTAAAATGAGAAAATAAAAATCCTCAACTTTATCTCCAACACAAAAAAGATGTTCACCTGGCTTTAAATCTTTTGTTTTAAAGTAAGGTTTGGCTTTCTCCCATACTTCTTGTGGAAGTGGCGATATCGCATTGAGGATAGGATACAAAACATCACACTGTCCTTCTTTATTCATATCTTGGTCTTTTAATGACTTAAACAGTTAGATTTTTTTCACAAACTCAGATTTGAGGCCCATTTGACCAAAACCTTCAATCTTACAGTCAATATCATGATCACCTTCCACTAAACGGATATTTTTGACTTTTGTACCAACTTTGACAACATTGGAAGAGCCTTTAACTTTTAAATCCTTGATGACGGTTACACTATCGCCATCTTTAAGCTCATTGCCATGAGCATCTCGAATGATTTTAGCAACTGCCTCATTGGCATCTTTGCTCCACTCATGAGCACATTCGGGACAGATGTAAAACGCTCCATCTTCATACGTATATTCACATTCACATTTTGGGCACTTTGGTAAATTTTCCATTATTTTTCCTTTTAAATTTTTATCGTAATTTTTTCATTTTAGACTTACCTAGTCTAATAATGGTTGATGGCGATGACTCAAAAAAGCCTTTACTCGTAAACAGTATCGCATCAACATTAGCTACTGCAAAGTCTTCATCAAATTCTTTTCCACTCAGATTAGATGAGGTTGAATAACTCCATCTGATTTTATGTAAAAATGCTAAATGCTCTTTATCTTTAACCACACGAATGGCTAAACCACATGGATATACAAATGTCGTTTTCGAAGCTCTACGAACTTTATTGCGATGCTTTTGTGGCACCCTCGTAAATGCACTCAGTGTCCTTAGTGAGTCGACACTCAACAAAAAAGGCTTACTTGCTGGGCGCTGTTTAAGAGACGCTAATGCTTGAGTGTTTTGAGAGAGAAACCCAGCGGTTGTATCTGTTTGTGCAAGATAAACAAATGCTGGGTTCATCACGTTAGTTTAGATAATCTTGAAGTGCACGTGGCTCAAGTGCGCTCTTATCTTGGATGTATTCTATCGATGTTGCAGCAGCGGCAGCAGCAGCTACTGTTGTAAAATAAGGGATATGGAAGCGTAAAACGGCTTGGCGAATTTTCTTTGCATCATCTTTACTTGATTTTGCATCGCTGGTATTGATGACCAGTGCGATATCACCATTTTTGAGTTTATCTTCGATGTTTGGGCGACCTTCAGAAATTTTGTAAACAAATTCCGCATTCACACCTGCCTCTTGCAATGCTTTGTGTGTGCCCCCTGTTGCGACAACTTTAAACCCTAGCTTTTCAAATTTACTACCGATTTCTTTAGCAAAACTTTTATCAATGTCAACCAACGAGATAAAAACCATACCACTTTTTGGAAGCACGTTTGATGATGCGATTTGGCTTTTGGCAAAAGAGGCAGGGAAGTTTCTACTGATACCCATAACTTCACCCGTTGATTTCATCTCAGGTCCCAAGATTAAATCCGCACCTTGCAATTTGTTAAAAGGAAATACTGCTTCTTTGACAGCAACATGATCAAACTTTTTAGGTTTTAAGATACCATTACCTTCGCGTACTACATCAAATTTATCATAAAAACTAAGCGCTTCTCTTAGGTTGCCTTGGTACATGACACGCGTAGCAACTTTTGCCATCGGAATACCTGTCGCTTTACTCACGAATGGTACAGTACGACTAGCGCGAGGATTCACTTCGATCATGTACACATCATCTTGATAAATCGCATATTGGATATTCATCAAACCAACAACACCTAAATTTAAAGCAATTTGTTTTGTTTGAGATTCGATTTTGCTCAAAATCGCATCACTTAAAGAGATAGAAGGAAGGGAGCAAGCGCTATCACCACTGTGAATACCCGCTTCTTCAATATGTTGCATAATACCGCCCACATAAACTTCTTTACCATCACAAATCGCATCTACATCCACTTCAATGGCTCTGTCTAAAAACTGGTCGATGAGTACAGGTGAATTGTGACTAACACTAACAGCTTCATTCATGTAAGTGCGTAGTTCGCTCTCATTATAAACGATGCGCATCGCACGTCCACCAAGCACATAACTTGGGCGTACAAGAACGGGATAGCCGATCTCTTTGGCTTTTTCTATGGCTTCCTCTTCGCTCGTGGCTGTCGCATTGTTGGGTTGTTTGATATTATTATCTTGAATAAACTTTGAAAATTTTTCTCTATCTTCTGCCATATCAATAACACGCGCTGTTGTACCGATGATTTTTGCACCAATAACCGTTAGTCTTTTCGCTAACTTAAGCGGCGTTTGTCCGCCAAAATGAACAATAATTCCATCAGGGTTCTCTTTTTCAACGACACTTCTAACATGTTCAAAATCAATCGGTTCAAAATACAAAATATCACTCGTATCATAATCCGTTGAAACGGTTTCAGGATTACAGTTATACATAATGGTTTTAATACCCATATCATTCAGTGCATACGCTGCATGGACACAACAATAGTCAAATTCAATCCCTTGACCAATACGATTTGGTCCACCGCCGATAATCATCACTTTTTTATCATGGTTCTTTTCTGCTTTAACCATAGGAAGTTTAGTGATATTGGTCGTCGAATAAAGATAGGGTGTAAGTGCTTTAAACTCAGCCGCACATGTATCCACTTCATTATATTCAAAGTCAATACCTAATTTGGTACGTGCAAAATAGATATCGTTTTGCGTTAACTCTAAGTTATCTTGTTTGTTAATCAGCTTTGCAATCATCTTGTCAGAAAAGCCTTGCGTCTTAGCTGAGCGCAAAAGTGCTTCATCATTGAGAATAAACATATCAATTTTTTGTTCAAAATCCACAATCTCTTTGATTTGATTTAAAAACCATGGATCAATTTTGCACAGATTGAAGACATCTTCTACACTGTAACCTCTTCTAAATGCTTCTGCAAGATAGAGGTGTCGATCACAATTAGGGCGTCTAATCTCATTTTTAAGTTTCTCATCTTCCGCTTTAATAGGCTCAAAACCACTTAAATTTGTTTCAAGTGAGCACAATGCTTTTTGGAATGACTCTTTAAATGTCCTTCCAATTGCCATCACCTCACCCACACTCTTCATGGATGTAGTCAGGGTAGAATCTGCCATAGGAAATTTTTCAAAGGTAAAACGAGGAATTTTTGTCACAATATAATCAATAACAGGCTCAAAACTTGCCGCTGTTCCAGTGATATCATTTTGAATTTCATCCAAAGTAAAACCAACTGCAAGCAACGTTGCAACTTTTGCAATCGGATAACCTGTTGCTTTTGAAGCAAGCGCTGAACTACGACTTACACGAGGATTCATCTCAATAACAGTCATACGCCCTGTTTGTGGACAGATAGAAAACTGTACATTACTACCACCCGTATCCACACCAATTTCTCGTAAAATCGCAAACGAGGCGTTGCGCATGCGTTGATATTCTTTATCAGTTAATGTAAGCGCTGGTGCGATTGTGATACTATCTCCTGTATGTACACCCATCGGGTCAAAATTTTCAATGGAACAAACAATGATACAGTTATCGGCACTATCACGAATAACTTCCATCTCATACTCTTTCCAACCTAGCAGAGATTCTTCAATTAAAATTTCATTAATAGGGCTGGCATCTAGACCTGCTGAAGCGAGTTCTTTAAATTCATCTATATTATAAGCGACACCACTACCACCACCTGCTAAGGTATACGAAGCTCGGATAATCAACGGAAATCCTATCTTTTCAGCCGCAGCAAATGCTTCTTCAAGATTATACGCATACGCACTTATTGGCAAATCCATCCCTATTTTGATCATGGCTTCTTTAAAAGCTTGTCTATCTTCGCCCTTTTTAATAGCTTCAGGATTAGCACCTAAAAATTTTATGCCTTCTAACATTCCTTGCTCATGCATTTTCATAGCAGCATTTAGAGCGGTTTGCCCACCCATTGTTGGTAATATGGCATCAACGCCCTCTTTTTCAATAATGCGCGCAATCACTTCAGGCGTAATAGGTTCAACATAAGTACGATCAGCAAATTCTGGGTCTGTCATAATCGTAGCAGGGTTAGAGTTTACGAGAACTACTCTGTACCCTAATTCTTTTAATGTTTTAGCTGCTTGTGTTCCTGAATAGTCAAATTCGCATGCTTGGCCTATGATAATAGGGCCTGAGCCGATTAATAGTATGGTTTTAATGTCTTGACGTTTTGGCATCTCTTTCCTTTGAGCTTCTCTATAGTATTCAATCCAAGATCTTTTAGATATTGGATTCAACACTATTACGGGTTTAAAATAATATGCATATATGAAGGAATACTAGGTGTCACATAAGGTTTCAATACTACTGTTTTTGACGATTCTTCTTCAATCACTTCACTAACGACGCCTACTTTAATTCCCTCAAAAAATATTCCATCTAAGCCACTTGTCACCACTTCATCACCCACTTGAGGGAGTAGCCACTGCGAAATATACTTAACCAGCACCTCTTTGCGATTTCCTTGTGCAATTCCTGGCATTTTTTGGGCACCTATTGAAACTGAAAAAATAGATTTTGGGTCACTCAACATCAACCCCTGAGGATGTCCATCACTTTCAACAACAATACCTGCGGCATATCCTTGGTGCAGTAATCCATAAATTTTACTTTGATTAAAATCTTCAAATTCAATCCACACTTTGCCATAATCATTGAGATTTGAATACCCAATAGTTTTAACAAGTTTTAGCTCTGGTGAATAAGCTGTACTATTATTTTCCTTCAATAAAGCGTTCAATTTACTTGCAAAAGCGATTGAAAGAATGGCTGATGCTTGCATCTTTTGATTTTCGGCTCGCAAACGAATAATTTCTTCTTTTTGCTCAAAATGTTCATCAATTTTGTTTTCTAAATTCATCTTTATGTCAACATAGGTGGCCAAAACTTTATTATTGAGCCCACCTATGAAGTGCCTTGCTTCTGTTCCAAAACGCAATGAAACAAAAATAAAAAGCGCTAGTAATAAAACGATTTTAAATTTACTATTCATTCGACAATTGTTGGAGTAAATCTATCTCTTCAAGTGCTTTACCTGTTCCTTTAGCAACAGCCAACAATGGCTCGTCCGCCACAAAAACGGGTAATTTAACGATATCTGATAAATATTTATCAAATCCACGAATTAAGGCACCCCCACCTGTTAAAACAATTCCATTTTCAACAATATCCCCTGCTAGATCAGGAGGCATCACTTCTAAAACATCTTTAAGTGCATCTGCAATCTCTTTCAGTGGCTCTTTAATAGCGTCTCTAACATCTTCACTACTAAGCTCAATTCGACTCAAAAGTCCACTCACTTGATCGCGCCCTTTAACCATCATTAAAAGAGGTTCATCGATTGGGACAGCTGTTCCAATCGCTATTTTAATCTCTTCACCCGTTCGCTCACCAATTAAAAGGTTATATTTCTTCTTAACATAATCTACAATAGCCATATCAATTTTATCACCGGCAACACGAATAGATTTGCTTATAACCAAACCACCTAGGGAAACAACACCTATTTCAGTCGTACCACCACCAATGTCAACCACAAAACTTCCTTGCGGTTCACGAATTGGAAGACCTGCTCCAATAGCTGCTGCCATTGGCTCTTCAATTAAAAATACTTGGCGAGCCCCTGCACTCATGGCAGATTCACGTACTGCTTTGCGTTCTACTTGTGTTAAACCATATGGCACACAAATAATAATACGTGGGCGCAAAAAACTTTTTCTTCGGTGCGCTTTTTCAATAAAATAACGGATCATCTTTTCGGTCATATCAAAATCAGCGATAACTCCATCTCGCATTGGACGAATCGCTTCAATATCACCAGGTGTTTTACCCACCATATTTTTAGCCTCTTTTCCTACGGCTAAGATATTCTGCTTGCCATAACGATTACGTTGAACCGCTACCACTGAAGGCTCATTGATAATAATCCCTTTGCCTTTGACAAGAACCAGGGTGTTGGCTGTTCCGAGGTCAATACTCATATCACTCGAAAAAAATCCAATTAGTTTGTCTAAAATCATCTCACTACCCTTTTTTAAGCAC
The DNA here is from genome assembly GCA_028693565.1 of Sulfurospirillaceae bacterium. GTDB lineage: Bacteria > Campylobacterota > Campylobacteria > Campylobacterales > Sulfurospirillaceae > Sulfurospirillum. The sequence goes on from JAQUVE010000001.1 coordinate 29,625, forward strand.
TTTTTTTATTTTTTTTAATATACAATGGTTTTTCACCATAATTAATCACATCTTTAGTGATTACAACTTCATAACCCGCAAGTTCTGGTAATTCATACATTATATCAACCATTACATCTTCCATAATGGTGCGTAGTCCTCGAGCACCCGTTTTACGTTTTATAGCAAGTTCTGCTACTGCGTCCAACGCTTCTTTTTCAAAAGAAAGCTCGACTTCATCAATTGCAAATAGCTTTTTATATTGTTTATAAATAGCATTTTTTGGCTCTGTTAAAATTCTAACCATATCATCTTTGGTGATTTGCGCTAATGTAGCCGTCACATGTAAACGCCCAATGAGTTCAGGAATCAACCCATAGTGTACTAAATCATCAGGCTCTGCTAAAGAAAACATATCCGCTTCTTGTGCTTTTGTGCGTTTTTCTTGTTCAAAACCTAATACATTTTTCCCAATACGGCGTTTTATGATCTCTTCCAAGCCATCAAAAGCACCCGCACAAACAAATAATATATTGGTTGTATCAATCTGAATAAAATCTTGATTAGGATGCTTACGCCCCCCTTTTGGAGGAATATTGACAATACTTCCTTCGATGATTTTAAGTAGTGCTTGCTGTACGCCTTCGCCCGAAACATCACGTGTGATGGAACGATTTTCACTCATACGCGCAATTTTGTCAATCTCGTCGATAAAAACAATCCCTTGTTCAGCTTTTTTAATATCACCATTAGCTGATTGAAGTAGTTTGGTTAAAATATTTTCAACATCTTCACCAACATATCCAGCTTCAGTTAAGCTGGTTGCGTCTGAGATAGCAATGGGTACATCTAAAAAGCGTGCCAAAGTTTGTGCCATCAACGTTTTACCGCTACCTGTTGGTCCAATAAGTAAAATATTTGATTTTGAAATTTCTGTGTCGTCTTGAATCGTACTCTGTTTAAAAATACGTTTATAATGATTATACACACCCACTGAAAAGATTTTCTTTGCTTGATCTTGCCCAATAACAAAATCATCTAACACTTTTTTTAATTCTTTGGGAGCTAAAAGTTCTTGACTAAATGCTTCAGTATCCACAGATCCTTCTTGAACTTCACCAAAAAATATTTTATGAGCTGAGATAACACAATGCTCACAAATAAAAACATCTTCTCCTGCTATAAGCCTCGTGTCACTACTCTCTTTTGAGCCACAAAAACTGCACTCTCTATTCGTCATTCATTTTCCTCTCGTATGGAATGCCTCTTTTGGAATCCATAATAAAATTGCATAATTGCAATACTTTTTCATTTTTTTCACTCTGCAATAGTTGTGTTGCTGTCTCTTTAATCGCATTCTCACTTCTGAAAAGTACTCGATACGCTGCTTGAATTGCCAGAATATCCTCTTTTTCAAAACGTCTTTTAAGTCCTACTTTGTTAAGTCCTCGAACAACGGCACGATTTCCCTCAGCAAGGCAAAAGTGTGGGATATCTTGACTCACAGCACTTGCTCCACCAATCATAACACCCTCACCAATATGCACAAACTGATGAATCGGTGTCATACCTCCAATAACCGTAAATGAGCCTACATGAACATGCCCTGCCAATGTTGCATTGTTAGCCATAATGACATTATTTCCCACTTGGCAATCATGCGCAATATGGCAGTAAATCATTATGAAACAATTACTACCTATCCTTGTAATACCACCGCCTTTTTGGGTACCAGCATTAATCGTTACAAATTCACGAATGGTGTTACCTCGTCCTATTTCCACACTAACATCATCCTCTTCTTTATAACCTATATCTTGGGGTGGTAGACCAATGATCGCATATGGATAGATTTTTGTATCTTCACCGATTTTCGTAGATCCATAGACCTGTGCACCTTGCATTACCTCCACACCACTTTTAAGGGTAGCTTTAGCTGAGATAAAAGCATATGGCCCAACAATAACATCATCTGCTAAATTAGCACCCTCTTCTACGATGGCTGTTGCATGAATACTTGGCATATTATTTGTCCACTATCATAGCTTTAAGCTCTGCTTCGGCGACTAATTTGTCGTCAACATAGGCTTTTGCATCTAATACCCATATATTGCCACGGTGTTTTAAAACATTTAATTTATACACGAGTTTATCTCCTGGTTTAACGGGGTTTCTAAATTTTGCATTATCAATACTCATAAAATAAACTACTTTTTCTTTAGTATTTTCCTGCCCTTCTTCATCCATGCTTTTAAATGCCAAGACTCCACCGGCTTGTGCCATACCTTCAATAATCATAACGCCAGGGTATATTGGATGCTCTGGAAAATGGCCTTGGAAAATTTGTTCACCTATTGTGACATTTTTGTATGCCTCAATTGATTCTCCGGGTACAAGAGTAATTACCCTATCAATCAGTAAAAAAGGAAATCTGTGGGGAAGTATTTTTTGAATTTCTACAACATCTATCATATTTAAAACCTTCTAACAAAATTCTAATATTTTATCCAATTAATACTAAATTTTCTCTAATATCCTGATACGTTTTGGATATTGCATAGATTTCATATGGCTCTAATTGAATCTCATCCACAATAATAATAGGAGATAAAGAGAGAACAACAGAGCCAATCAGAGCTTGGCGACAAGCAATTTCAATTTCAATAGGAGGAGGTTTTCGCAACATTTCTTTGACATTCAAATAAGTACTTTGGGTTAACTCATTAAAATACGCTAAACTTAACAAATACACTTCTTCTTTGGAAAAATATCCTTTTCCTCCATCAATGAACTCTACTTTTCCTTTTATATACTCTCTTTTTAACACTGAATAAAATAAAAAAAAGCTAGGGACAACTTCTTTACAACTATTTTTGACCCATGCTCTTTGTAAACGATAATTTAAAAATTTTTCTCGTCTCAAACGAAAAGGTGTCATTTGTTCTTCGCATTGCATCACCTTTTTATAGAGTGCAATTCTTTCCTCAATGGAAGAAGGAAGTACCTGAAAAGGGCAAGGAGAGCAGAGCTCATCTTGCAGACGATGTTGTTGTTCACGCTGTACTTGCAAAGCAAACAAACATCCACAATAATCTTGATGGTATAGTCGTGCCTCTTTTGCCATCAAAAACTGCTCACTCGTACCACCTCCTTTACGAAAATCTGGTGCCACCATTTCTAAACCATAAGTTCCAACAATTTGCTCTAGAGATTTTTGCAAACTTTCAATAGATTTTTTTGGACTTGTTAGCAACGTTGTTGTTATTACTTTTTCACCTAATTCCAATGCTTTTAAAGCAGTTTTCTCTAACCTGTTATCAAAACAAACATAACAACGTTTCCCTTTCTCAGGCTCATTTTCCAACCCTCTAACAGCTTCCAACCAACCTTTATAGTCATACTCCCCTATATGCAAAGGAATTCCCAGCTTCTGACAACTTCTTTGAACATCTAAAAGACGCAATTGATATTCTGAGTAAGGGTGAATGTTTGGATCGTAAAAGAAACCAATTAAGTGTTCATGTGGAAATTGCTGATGTAGTTTTTGAAGAAAAAAATGACTATCAACTGAGCAGCAAATATGTACTAGCATTCCTAACTTTCTTGAGATTTTAGAGACAACCATCTCTAAAAATCTACGCTTAATTTGATTCAAAAGTATAACACAGATTTGCTAATGCATATAAAACAAGTATGCTATTTCTTTTATCTATTAGAGTATTTATAGTATAATATTTTTAGCTACTAAAAGGAGAGTAAGATGCTTATGAAGTACATAAAAAATATTCGATTTTGGCTTATTTTCCTTCCTCTGTTTTATACAATGATTGGGTTTGTGGTTGTTCCTTGGATGATTACGTCACAAGCACCTCAATGGCTTAAAGATAGATTGAACTTGGATATTTCAGTGCAATCTGCCACGTTTAACCCTTTTAGCTTTGAACTTACACTAGGCAATTTAAAGCTGTTTGATGCAACTCATAAACAGCTCTTTGGTGTCAAACATCTGTATCTCAACTATGAACCATCGCATCTTTTTCAAAAAGAACTTTTGATTCAATCTATTCAGATTGAAGAGCCCCATGCCGTGTTACAAATTTTACAAGATGGTAAACTTAATATTGCTTCGCTTTTCCCTCCTTCTGACACACCTGAAAATGAAACACACCAAAATACAACACTGCCTATAAACTTTTTAATTGAGCAAACCATTATCCACAATGGTCATATTCTTTTTGAAGATTTAAGCACACAAAAACCGTTTTCACTTCCTATCGGACCCATTAATTACACCATTAATAATTTTGGTTTCAATAAAGATGATTTAAGTATTCACGCTCTTGAAATGGCTTTAAAAAATGAAGAAAAAATCACCCTTGCCAGTAGTCTTTCACTTAATCCCATTAAGCTCCATGGAGAATTAACACTGAGTGCCATTGCTTTACAAGATTTTTGGCCTTATTTAATGCCTCAATCAAAAGCCATACTCACACAAGGTTTGCTATCAATGCGACTACCTTTTTGGATTGATTTGAGTCAGAAAATTCCTACAATTGCTATCGACAAAGCAGCGCTAACTTTAAACAATGTTCAATTTGTAGATGAAAAGCAACATAACGTTATTGTTGTACCAAAATTATCACTAGATGCACTCAGCTTTGCATGGCCGCAAGCAACAGGAGAGATTGATAATCTAAGCTTGGACGAACCTTTTATTGATGTTGCATTTGAACATGGCTACATACCTACGTTTATTTCTCTTCTTTCCCCCACCTCTGAAGCCAAAAATAGATCTAAAGAGACGACTTCATCAACAAATTCTTTAGGCACAATAACACTTCACTCGTTTAAAATAAATAATGGTGAAATGGTATTGATTGATAAAAACTACAAAAACACAATACCCTCTAAACTAACAAAACTCGCTTTAGAAGCAAAAAATATTTCAACTGATCACAATCAAACACTCTCTTATACACTTTCAAGTGTGATGGATACAAATAGTTCACTTTCACTAAAGGGTACCTATTTGCCAAAAGACGATGCTTTGCAAAGTACCTTTGAAATCAAAACCTTTGCTATCCCTAAAGTACAACCATACTTAGCGTCTATCACTCCTTTAAAAATCAATCATGGGTTTTTATCTCTTAATGGAACGATTAAAGCCTCTTTTGCAAAAGAAACTCCAACGATTGCTTTTGCAGCTGATTCTATCGCTATTGCACAACTTCTTATTCAAGATACAACGAAAGAGACTTTTGTAGCTTGGGAAAAATTAGCACTTCAAGCCATTCATTACGCAAGCCTTCCAGCCTCTTTACACGTGGAGGGCATTACCTTGATGAAACCTTATATAAATTTAGATATTCATAAAGACCACACAACTAACTTTACAAATATTATCACAACACCCTCAACACCAAAGCATAAAAAAACAACTCCAATGGAATTTTATATTGGTAAAGTTACATTAAAAGATGGCCATGCAAATTTTAAAGATGCAACACTACCTATCCTTTTTGCAACCTATATGAATAAGCTTAACGGAACCATTTCAGCGTTAAATACAAAAAATACAAAACCTTCAACTCTTACCTTAGAAGGCAAGGTGGGTCAATATGGCTATACCAAAGTCGAAGGAGCTCTTTTGCCATTTGATTTTAAAAATCACGCTAATCTCAAAGTTCTCTTTAAAAACATTGACATGCCTTCTCTAACCCCTTATTCAGGTAAATTCCTTGGCTATGCTATTGAGAAAGGCAAGCTCTCCATGGATCTATCTTATACTATCAAAAAAGGGATCATGGAAGGTGCCAATAAAATCAATATTGATTCTCTCACACTGGGTAAAAAAATAGAGAGTGATGATGCCACTAGCTTACCTTTAGACTTAGCTATAGCGCTTTTAAAAGATTCCAATGGACAAATTGATATTGATATGCCCGTAAGTGGGGATTTGAATAATCCTGATTTTAAATACGGAAGCGTCGTATGGAGAGCCTTTGGAAATCTTATTGGAGGCATTATCGCCTCACCTTTCAAATTACTCGGTTCTATTATAGGACTTTCTCAAAGCGAAGGACTAAAAAGTATTGATTTCCCTGCTGGTTCAGCATCTTTTGTCAGTTCTGAAGAAGAAAAGATGGAGCAATACCGCCAAATACTAGAAAAAAAAGTAGGATTAAAACTTATTATTGCACCAAGCTATAATGAAGAAATTGATACGATTGCCCTTAAAAACAATGAGCTCTCTCGTTTGATTGAAAGCATAACCAGTAAAGACGACAAAGAAAAAAATAGCTATAGTAAAGCTATTAAAACACTCTTTATACAAAAATATAATGAAAAAATTTATGACCAATTGATGCAAACCTATACCGAAGAAAAACGTAGTAAAAGTGCTATCAATGAAGCACTCAAAGAAAAAATACTGAGCACAATAATCTTACCAAAAGATACTTTAACCATACTGGCAAACCAACGAGCACAAAGTTTTGTCTCTTTATTAACGACTAAGTATCATATTAACCCTGCACGTGTTAAAATTGGTGAATTAAAACAAACCAATGCCCTAAGAGATGCTTGGGTAGGATGTGAAATAAGTATTGCGACTAATTAATCCAACAATGAGGCACTTACTTTTGTAAGGCCTCTAATTGTGCTTTAACGGCAGTCGTATGTCCTGCTACTTTAACATTTGACCAAATATGAGCAATTTTACCTTCAGGATTAATCAAAAATGTTGAGCGCACAATTCCCATATACTCTTTACCACAAAACTTTTTTAACTGCCATACACCATAGCTTTGTGCCACATCTGTACTCTCATCGGATAAAAGGGTAATGTCCAATTTTTGTTTTTCTATAAAACTACGATGTTTTTTAGTGCTATCAGGGCTAACACCTAAAATAACCGCACCTTGTGCTTCAAATTGTGGTAAAGAGGCTGTAAAATCACACGCTTCTGTGGTACATCCTGGCGTATTATCTTTAGGATAAAAATAAAGCACTATCCACTTTCCTTCTAAATCTCTTAGAGAAATCTCTACATCATCTTGGTTTGGTAAGCTAAATTCAGGAGCTTTATCACCTATTTTTAACATTTAATTTCCTTTTTCATTTTTTAACATATTACCACAGATTTAATTTGAGTATAATCATCTATGAGAGCATATTTTGGCCCTTCTTTACCAATACCACTGTTTTTACTCCCACCATAAGGCTGTAAGTCAAAGCGCAATGTTGGAATATCATTAATCACTACACCACCTGCTTCTAAATGGTCGATAGCATCTTGAACCATCGTTAGGTTATTCGAAAAAATTGAGTATTGAAGCCCGTAAGGTGAGTTGTTCATTCTGGCTTTAGCTTCTTCATAGCTTGCAACTTTTATCAGTGATACAATAGGTGCAAATACCTCTTCACAGACAATATTCATCTCTTCGGTGACATTACCCATCACCGTTGGTTCAAACAGTAAATCTTTGCATGTAAATCCACACAATACTTCAGCTCCTTCATCGATGGCATTTTGTACCCAATGTTTTGCTTGCATCATAGCTTTTTCATTAATCATGGGACCAATAAAGGTTTGCTCATCATAAGGGGAACCAACGAGTAAAGTTTTTGTCTCTTCAACTAAAGCATGTGAAAAAACATCATAAACACTTTCATGAACATAAATGCGTTGTAAAGAGATGCACACTTGCCCTGAGTTAATAAAAGCTCCTATCGCACAACGCGCTGCTGCCACAGCAATATTGGCTGAATGATCAATATACGTTGCCGCATTACCACCAAGTTCTAATGCAATTTTTTTAATACCTGCTTTCTGAGTGATTTCACGTCCCACTGGCACACTCCCCGTAAAGCTAATGACTCGAGGAATGGAACTTTGAACTAAAGTATCATTGACACCCTTTCCACTGTAAATAAGACTAAGAGCATCGGTGAGCGCATAAGGGCTTTCAATAAAAAGTTGTGCCAATAAAAATGCTGTGCGTGGAGCTTGTGATGTTGGTTTTAACACAACAGCATTACCTGCAACCAATGCAGGCGCAATTTTATGCGCCACTAAATTGAGTGGAAAATTAAAAGGCGTGATAGCCAAAACAACACCTACAGCTTCTCGTTTATAAAAAGCTAAAGTTTTTTTGCCACTCGGCGTTGCTGTCGTATCAAATGTTTCACCATTGATTTCGACTATCGCACTGGCAGAAAGCTTGATAGTCTCAATGCACCTCTCTACTTCAATACGCGAAAAACGAATAGGCTTCCCTACTTCATGAGTAATTGTTTGGGCTACTTTTTCTTTCTCTTTTTCTAACTTTTCAGCCACATCTAAAAGCCAATGAATACGTTGATATAGAGGTGAATTTTTGGTGTCTTTAAACGCCTTATGCGCAATTTTAAGTACCGCTAAAGCATCATCTTGATTACACACAGCAACGCGAGAAACAACTTCTCCATTATATGGGCTAAGTACCTCTTTATAGCTACTTTTTGCTGTACATATAGAGCCAAAATAGACATCAGCTTGCATCATTTTTCCTTTACTTTAATGTGCAAAATTATACTACTAAAAGAACATTTAATCAAAATTTCGATATTATCATAGTTCTTTATATAACACACAAGGTGTCAAGAATGGATCAAGCAAAATATATTTGGATGGATGGAAAACTCGTTGCATGGGAAGATGCAAAAATACATGTTCTAACACATACGCTTCACTACGGCAATGGTGTCTTTGAAGGTACGCGTGCCTATATGACCGATGAGGGTATGGCAATTTTTAAATTACGTGAACATACTAAGCGTTTACTTAACTCTGCTAAGATTACACGTATCAAGCCTACCTTTAGTCTTGAAGAGCTAGAAGCAGCTCAAGTGGAAGTACTTAAAGCTAATGATTTTACTTCAAATGTCTATATTCGCCCATTGATTTATTTAGGCTATGGCATTATGGGATTAAACCATGTTCACGCACCTGTAAACACAGCGATAGCAGCATGGCAATGGGGTAGTTATTTAGGTGATGAAGGTATTGAAAAAGGAATTCGTGTCAAAATTTCTTCTTTTACACGCAATCCTGTTACATCTACCATGGGTAAAGCAAAAGCTGCTGCAAACTATCTTAATTCGCAACTGGCTAAATATGAAGCAGTTGAAGCTGGATATGAAGAAGCATTACTTCTTGATGCGGATGGTTTTATTGCTGAGGGAAGTGGTGAGTGTTTCTTTATCGTCAGAGATGGTGTGTTAATCTCTCCTCCCAATGATACATCTTTGGAGAGTATCACACAAGGAATGGTTTTAGAACTCGCGAAAGACGCGGGGATTCCAATCCAGCGACGTCGTATTACACGCGATGAAGTTTACATCGCTGATGAAGCCTTTTTTACAGGAACAGCGGCCGAAGTGACACCGATTCGTGATGTTGATAACTATGTTATTGGTAATGGTGCACGAGGCCCCATGACAGAACAATTACAGAAAGCCTATTTTGATGTGGTATACGGCAAAAATCCAAAATACAAACATCTTTTAACCTATATCTAAACTAAAATAACAAAGGAAAATTATGCCAGCAGATTTAAACGACTATTTTAAAAAGAAAAATGGTGGAAACGGAGGGAATGGCGGCAGAGGTGGTGAAGAGCCAAGAGTGCCTCTCAATATTGAACCACCAGAATTTTTGAAAAACCTTGGTAAAAAAGCTGGTTTTTTCTATATTCTTATTGCTCTTATTACTATTATGGTAGTTGCAAAACCATTTGTCATCATCAATTCCGGTGAGATGGGTATCAAAGCAACCGCAGGTAAATTTGAACCTATTCCAATGGACCCCGGTTTTCATCTTTTTATTCCCATCATTCAGCAAATTTTTATTGTGGATACAAAAGTACGCATCATGAACTACTCTTCGACTGAAGATTTGGGGGAAGTAATGCAAAGAGGTTCAGGCATTAAGCGTAACGCTGCCATTTCTGTTCTTGATGCTAGAGGTCTTCCTGTTTCAATAGAACTGACCGTTCAATACAAACTTGAGCCAACAACAGCACCTCAAACGATTGCTACATGGGGTATGTCTTGGGAAGATAAGATTATTAACCCTGTGGTAAGGGATGTCACAAGAAGTGTTATTGGTAAATTTAATGCAGAAGAGCTTCCTCAAAAGCGTAATGAAATTGCCTTAAATATTGAAGAAGGTATTCGTAAAGCCATTGATGCACAACCTGGCAATCCCGTAGAACTACTCACTATGCAACTAAGAGAAATTGTTTTACCTGCCAAAATTAAAGAACAAATAGAGAAAGTTCAAGTCGCAAAACAAGAAGTTGAACGAACACGTTATGAAGTTGAAATCGCTAACCAACAAGCCCTAAAACGTGCTGCTGAAGCTGAAGGTCAAGCCAAAGCAAGGGAAATTAACGCACAAGGTCAAGCCAATGCTATCAAAATCGAGGCAGAAGCAGATGCTTATGCTAACAAGAAAATTAGCGACAGTATCTCAACTCCGCTTCTGACACTTCGACAAATTGAAGTTCAAGGTAAATTCAATGAAGCCCTTAAAGAAAATAAAGATGCGAAAATTTTCTTAACACCAGGTGGTGCAGTACCCAATATTTGGGTTGATACCAAAGATAGTCAAAAAGCCGTTAGTATTTCAAAATGACACTTTCTTTAATAACATCAATTGATTGGCAAAAATCTTCTTTGTTGCCTGTGATTGCACAAGACTTCACGACAGGTGAAGTCTTGATGTTAGCGTATATGAATGAAGCTTCTTTGAAACTAACTTTAGAGACAGGCTTAGCACACTATTTTTCCAGAAGCCGTCAGAAGTTGTGGAAAAAAGGTGAAAGTAGTGGGCATTTTCAATACGTCAAAGAGGCTTACTTAGACTGCGATAGTGATACCCTTTTACTCAAAGTTGAGCAAATTGGTGTCGCTTGCCACACGGGTAGACCTTCATGTTTTTTCAATCGAATTGATATTACAGAACTCCCTAAAGAGCCTGCTTATAAGATAGAAAATTATAATATTCAAGATAAAATCTATCACATCATTCAAGAACGAAAACACGCCGACCCCAAAAGTTCTTATGTTGCGTCCTTATTACACAAAGGTGAAAATAGTATTCTTAAAAAAGTTGTTGAAGAAGCAGGTGAATTGTGCTTTGCAGTTAAAGACGATGACACCAAAGAAATTGTCTATGAGGCAGCTGATTTAATGTTTCATACACTTGTAGCATTAGGATTAAAAAATATTCACCCAGAACTTGTTAGCCAAGAGCTAGAGCGCCGTTTTGGTCTTAGCGGCATTGAAGAGAAAAACAGTAGAAATGACAGCAGCAACCATTAAAATTTCGTTTCTCATTTACCTTCAAAACCTAGGGCTATATGATTATCTAGCCTTTGGTTGGCTAATTATCACTTTTTTCATCCTCATATTCTTATCGATTTTAGTAGCTCGAAAATCCTCAGCACTTGCCTTGGTTCTTATCGTGCTTGCTTTAATCATTTTTCTCATATCACCATTTTTAATCAAAATGAAACTATCTGAAATGTTAAGACCTGTGCATGTTCAAGTAGAAAGCATTAAAAAACTTACTTTTTCAGATACACTTATCGTGACAGCAACAATAACCAATCAATCACCAAAAGACCTTAAAAAATGCCTCGTTACAACAAGCATTATTAAAAATAGTAAGCCTTCTAGCTATAAATATTATCTTTCTCAATTAAAACCAATTGCAAATCAGTCGATACTAGTCAATGAACCCTTGCCTCATGAAGGAATGATTGAGAACAGAGTTGTTTTTGATAATTATAATTATGAGGGCAATGTTACTGCAGTCATTCATGCTGAATGCTATTAAAGGAGATTGATGTCTTTCACCGTTCTTCACTGGATTGCATTAGTAGTTATTGGATTATTATTTATTTTATTTTTAGTGCTAATCTTTCAAAATGCTAATGAAAAATTTCCACTAGGTGCAATTTTAACCAATATTCTCTTTGTGTCTATTGTGACCCTTTTTACGTTTTATGCTCTTGATAAATATACTAAAGTTGCAACGTTGGAGCATGTGATTATTAAAAAAATATTGATTAATGAATCGTTTTCCATTTCAGGACAGATCCGTAATATAGGAAATTTTACGATTGGGGCATGTACACTTGAAGTTAAACTTTCTAATGATTCTATTGGAGAAGGTGGTACAGGCGGAGTACCTCTATTTCAACCAAAATCTGCATTAGACAGTTTCTTAAAATGGGAAAGAGATACGAATACAATAGAAACCAGTAAAACATTTGTCATTGCTGAAGATCTATATAAAGGAGAAATGCGAAATTTCTCTGTTTATATGCGTTACCCACCTTCATTTGCTAAACCAAAAGTAAGGTATGAGCTTTTCTGCCACTAATAATCTATATTTTCTTTTTTGAGCGCAATTTTAATCTTATCCATTTGATGATGTTTATTGCCACACCATAGTGGAGCTAAAAGAGTATCATTTGATATGCCTGCACTAACACGTTGAATCATTACCTCTTTTGGCACCATTACAAGTGCTTTTACTAATGTTTCAATATAAGCCTCTTCCGTAATGGGTATAAATTTTCCTTTGTTAAAATCATTCGCAAGAGCGGTTTGTTTTACAACATATAAAGGGTGAATCTTAAGGGATTTGACACCGTGTTCTAATGCAAATTGAACACTTTGAAGCATCATTTCTTGAGTTTCGTCTGGTAAACCAAAAATTAAATGTGCACATGTATTTAACTCATACGTTTTACAGGTCAGATGTAATATATTTGAAAGATTTGCCACATCATGCCCGCGATTGATTTTTGTTAATGTCTCATCATAAATAGACTGAACGCCATATTCCACCCATATTTCATGCTGCTTCGATAGTTTTTGAAGATAGCCTAACGTCTCTTCTGTAATACTATCGGTACGTGTTCCAATGCTAAGGCCTACAACATCTTCTAAACTAAGTGCTGTTTCGTAAAGTACTCGCAGTGTATCAAGTGGTGCATAAGTATTGGTAAAAGATTGAAAATAGATAATAAATTTTTGCGCACCAAATTTTTTTTGTAACACGGCTTTTGTTTTACGATATTGTGCTTCAAGCTGTCGCAATTGAAACTCAAGATAAGGATTTTCTGGTTTCGTGGGGTGTAAATAAAACTTTTTAGATTGCTTATGTTCTAAATTTGGGCTAAAAGACTCATTTTCACAAAAAATACAGCCACCTCGCGCCACTGTACCATCAATATTAGGGCAGGTAAAACCTAACAGTGAAATCGGTATTTTATAAACAGTAATACCAAATTTTTCTCTCCAATACCTACCTGCCGTTAAAATCTCTTGCATTATTTAATAAAATAGTTACCATCAAAACTAACCAAAGAATAGTTCATATTATTACCGATACTCTCTTTGAGTGCATCAATACTTAAAAAGGCTAAGGAGTCTGCTCCAATGTATTCTCGTACCTCTTCAACGCTCTTATTAGCACTAATAAGCTCTTTATAACTAGGTGTATCAATACCATAAAGACATGGGTGCTCAATTGTAGGTGAGGCAATGCGCATATGTACCTCTGCTGCCCCTGCTCTTTTTAAAAGTTTCACAATTTGATGCGATGTCGTACCTCTTACAATACTATCATCGACAACTACAATCTTTTTACCATCTAATATTTTATGAATAGGAGAAAGTTTGAGTTTAACTTTGAGATCTCTTACCGCTTGTGTTGGTTCTATAAAAGTTCGCCCAACATAGTGATTTCGAACAATTGCCATCTCGAAAGGAATACCACTTTGTTGCGCATAGCCTAATGCTGCACTCACACCACTATCAGGAACAGGAATAACTAAATCAGCTTCAACGGGTGAGAGTTCTGCTAGTTTCATTCCCATATTTTTGCGAGTTGCATAAACATTTTTACCCTCTATAACACTGTCAGGACGCGCAAAATAGATAAACTCAAATGCACAGATATGTGGATCTGGTTCAAAAAGTTGAACGCTTTCAAACTCTTCTTTACCATGTTCAAAGATTACCATTTCACCAGGTCGTACGTCTCTAACAAACTCAGCATCAACCAAGTCAAGTGCACAAGTTTCACTTGCAACGATATAACCACCCTCTTTAAATTTGCCAATTGATAATGGGCGAACACCATATTTATCTCTAACTGCAAACATTTTAGAGCGACTTTGTATCAAAAGACAATAAGCGCCTTTGATTACATTGAGCGCTTCGACAATTCTATCTTTAAGTTTTGATTCTTGGCTACGCGCAATTAAATGAATAATATTTTCGGTATCCATAGAAGATTGAAAAATAGCCCCTTGCTCAATGAGTTTACTTCTAACTTCGTGTTTATTAATTAAGTTACCATTATGAACAATAGAAATATCCCCTAACTTATAACTTGCAGCCACGGGTTGGGCATCTCGAACCGAATCACTTCCTGCAGTTGAATAGCGATTATGCCCAATTGCCATACTTCCATGTAAAAATGAAAGTTTTGCTTCATCAAAAACTTCTGTTACAAGGCCATTATCTTTAATTGTCCTAATCTTTTTCCCATCACTTGAACTAATACCTGTTGCTTCTTGCCCACGATGCTGCATCGAAAAAAGAGCATAATATGCTATTTTGGAAGCATGCTTTACATCAAAAATACCTACAATTGCACACATTAATTTGACCTTTTTTATAACCCTAAACAGTCGCTAATATTATAGAGACCATTTGGTTGATTAATAATCCACTTTGCTGCTTTAATAGCGCCCTTTGCAAATGTATCACGACTGGTTGCAGTATGATTCATTTCGATAAACTCACCGTCATTATAGAAACCTACCGTATGACGCCCTACAATATCGCCACCACGTAGTGCCATAATAGCAATTTCATCTTTACTGCGCTCACCAATTAAACCATTTCTGCCACTGACTCTTACATCATCAAGATTAAGACCACGCCCTTTTGCGGCATACTCACCTAGTGTTAATGCTGTTCCACTAGGAGCATCTTTTTTATAACGATGGTGTTGTTCAACAATCTCGATATCAAAATCACTTAAACTTTTTGAAGCAAGCTCCACTAAACGGTTAAGAACGGCAACACCCAAAGACATATTAGTTGAATATAAAATAGGCATATTATTGGCCGCTTCATTAAGGAGATTATGCTGATGCTCACTAAGTCCTGTTGTGCCAATAACCAATGGTGTAGGATTTTTTAAAGCATTTTCTAACAGAGCTTCTGTTCCCATGGCTATTGTAAAATCTATAACAACTTCACTCTTTCTCAATAATTCTTGTAAATCATCTGTTACAATAGCTTCTTTAGGTGTTATAAAATTAAAAGATTCAATCGCGTGTAATATATGAGGTCTTGCTAATGCATCTTTTTGTAAGTTTTCAATTAAAAGTCTTCCAACACGACCAGTTGATCCATGAATGCCCACTTCTATCATCTGCATTTCCTTTCTATCCATGATTCACATATTCTAAGGCTTGAATGCCTGCTGTTGCACCATCTCCCGCAGCACATACAACTTGCTTAGATGCTTGGATACGAAGGTCTCCTGCTGCGAAAAGTCCCTTAACAGACGTTCTCATTGAAAGATCCACCACAACATTACCGTTTTCATCTACATCGCACAAAAAACTTCCATCTTCTTGTTTTAAAATAGAATTATTGACATTCATACCAACAAAAACAAATACACCTGGCACTGCAATATCTCTTTCTTTCCCATCTCCATCAACTACAATTAATCCATTAAGACCCATTTTATCGCCATATGCTTTTTTGACTTTTGCATTTAAAACAAGTTCTATATTTGGTGTATTTTTAACACGTTCAACCGTACTTGGACTGGCTCTAAAGGTATCTCTTCGGTGAACTAAATAGACTTTTGAACAAATATGTGAAAGGTAAAGCGCTTCTTCTAATGCGGTATCACCACCACCAAGCGCAGCTACTTCTTTATTTTTATAAAAAAACCCATCACATGTTGCACATGTACTTACTCCTTTACCAAAAAACTCAGCTTCGCCTTCAAAATTGGCACGTTTTGGGGTACTTCCTGTGCATACAATGACACTTTTTGCTTGTTCCATTTTACCACCGTTTAATGCGATTATAAAAGTACCATCTTCATTTTTAGTAACTCGCGTTACCTCTTCCATGGAATGTTTCATTCCAAAGCGCATACATTGTTCAGGCCAAGGCGCCATAAAATCTAACCCACTTAGAATTTCAGCACTTCCTGGATAATTTTCAATCTCACTGCTACTGGTGATTTGTCCACCTGGCATGCCTTTTTCAAACATAACTACATTTTTTAATCCACCACGCGTTGCATACAATCCTGCACTAAGTCCCGCAGGTCCTCCACCGATAATTGCTAAATCTAACATGCTTATTCCTTGTAGTCTCTTTTACAATTGTACTAACTTTTATTTGACTTATTTTACCATTTTGCTCTTTAAGACTTTATGTAAGAATTTTGATAATTATAAACAAGAAGAGTTTGAGAGAAGGGGGAAATATATTCCCCTTATTGATGCTCAGTATTAAAGAAGTGAATTTATTTTATCTGCCAATACTTGTTTGGATGATGCGCCAATCATTTGGTCAACTAATTCACCATTCTTGAAAAATAAAATTGTAGGAATTGAACGAATACCATACTTGATAGCAACATCTTGTTCTTCGTCGGTATTGACTTTACAAATCTTTGCTTTACCTTCAAAATCACCAGCCAACTCATCAATCACTGGAGCAATCATGCGACAAGGTCCACACCATGGCGCCCAAAAATCAACTAAAGCTACACCTTCGCTGACTGTACTATCAAAATTTGATGCCGTTAATTCTAAATACTTACCCATTTTTTTCTCCTGTATTTTATCATTATCTATATTTTAAAGATGCATTAATTATACTCACTCTAACTTTAAAATTACCATAGCAACCAAGGTTACTCTTATTTAATAACTAATATTTTTTATGAACTCTATCTTTTCATCGGTCACTAAAATGGCGTCTATCTCATAGTCACTATTTTCATGATGTCTCAGAAAATAATAACCAATGGTTTTAATAATTTTCGCCATTTTCAAAGGTGTGATTTGAATAAAAGGATCATACAATTTTGAGTATTTTACTTCACAAAAATGTAGTACATTCTCTTTGCGTGCTATAATATCAATTTCACCAAATTTAGAATGAAAATTGCGTGAAAGTATCGTATAACCAGATTCTTGCAGAAATAAAGAGGCTCTCTCTTCAGCCTCCCTACCAACTGCTGTTGTACTCACATTTAACTCTCTATTCGTATCATTGCAGGGGCACACACAACAAACTCTAATGCTTTAAGCTCTTTGAGTGCATTTTGGATATCTTTTTCTTTACATGTGTGTGTCGAGAAAAGTAGCACGGCACTATTTTCTTGTAATGCATCTTGCTTTTGTAAGAAACTGCTAATTGAAATAGAATGTTTACCTAAAATTTCAGAAATCTTGGATAAAACACCAATTTTATCCGCAACTTTAACTCTAATATAATATTTTGTTAAAATATCATCTGAAGCCATAAGGCTTAAGCTTCTGTTTTCTAGTGGTTTAATAAACCCTAACATTGGTGAATTTTGCGTATGCCGTGCGATATCTATCAAATCAGAGACCACAGCACTTGCCGTTGCACTTCCGCCAGCACCTGGCCCATAATACATTGTTTCACCAACACGATCACCGATAACGCTGATGCCATTCATAACGCCATCAACTTTTGCAATCATTTGAGAACTTGGTACAAGAGCAGGATGCACACGTAATTCAACTTGGTCTCCACTTTTCTTAGCTATTGTAAGCAATTTAATGTTATAGCCAAACTCTTTTGCAAAGTAGATATCTTCACTATTAATATTCTCAATACCTTCGATTAAAATCTCTTCAGGCTTTACATCTAATCCATAAGCAATACTGGCTAATATCAAAAGTTTATGTGCCGCATCAAAACCACCTACATCAAATGTTGGATCTGCTTCTGCATATCCTAACGCCTGTGCCTCTTTAAGAACCGTTGCAAACTCAGCCTTTTCATTCATCATCTTTGTTAAGATGAAGTTACACGTGCCATTCATAATGCCTTTAATGGCTTCAATATGATTAGCACTAAGTCCTTCTCGAAGCGCTTTGATAATAGGAATTCCCCCTGCAACACTTGCTTCATAGCCAATAGGTGTATCCCCAGCCAAATCTTTGAGTTCATAACGATGATATGCTAACAACGCTTTATTTGCGGTCACAACAGCTTTGTTATTTTTAAGCGCTTTTGTTACGATTTTATATGCTTCATCGACTCCGCCCATCAACTCTATCACAACATCAATTTCAGGATTATCCAATATATCATCAACATTGTCACTCAAAGCTATATTAACATCTCTTTTTTTGGTGATATCTTTCACGACCCCCATAATAGGAACGATTTTTTTACCACTGCGTGCCGCTATAATATCTGCATTTTCTTGGAGTATTTTAACAACATTACTCCCAACTGTTCCTACTCCAATAATCCCGACTTTTATCATTGTTTCTAGCCTTCTAAACTCTTTAAATACTTTTTGATATTGCGTGCTGCTTGGCGAATGCGGTTTTCATTTTCAATCAATGCTATTCTGACATACCCCTCACCTGCTTCACCAAATCCAATGCCTGGGCTAACAGCCACTTTAGCTTCTGTCAAAAGTTGCTTTGCAAACTCCATGCTCCCTAAATGCTCAGCAACTTTAGGAATTTTTGCCCATACAAACATCGTTGATTGTGGTTTTTCCATCGGCCAACCAGCATTGACAAAACTTTCTACTAATACATCTCGACGCTTTTTATAAGTAGCTCGAATTTCATCAACACACTCTTGTGGACCATCTAAAGCTATTGTAGAAGCCACTTGTATAGGGGTAAACATACCATAGTCAAACCAAGATTTTATTTTTTGAAGTGCACCCACTAATTTTTGATTACCAACAACAAAGCCTACACGCCAGCCTGCCATATTATAACTTTTTGAGAGTGTGTAACACTCAACAGCCACATCTTTAGCACCTTTGACTTGAAAGATTGAAGGAGTTTCATAACCATCAAATGATAAATCAGCATAAGCAATATCACTGATAATATAAAAACGCTCTTCTTTAGCATAGGCTACCAATTCTTCGTAAAAAGCAATATCTGTAGTCACACATGTAGGATTATGTGGAAAATTAACGACAACAAACTTAGGCTTTGGCGCTGATTCACGAAATACCTTTTTGAGCTTGATAAAAAATTGTTCTTTATCTAATTCGTATTTTTCATTATAGTCAATACCAAATTTATGTACATTCCCACCCGCAATCATAAAAGCATACGCATGAATAGGATAAGCAGGATCGGGAACAACTGCTACATCACCAGGATTCATAATCGCTTGAGCCAAGTGAACAAAGCCCTCTTTACTTCCCAAGGTTGCAACGGCTTCCGTATTTGGGTCAAGTTCGACGCCATATTTACGTAAATACCAATTACAAATTGCTAAACGCAACTTGTAAATACCTTTACTGACAGAATATCCGTGTGTACCATCTTTTTGGGCTGACTCTACAAGTTTATCTATAATATGTTGAGGTGTTCTTCCATCTGGATTTCCCATTGAAAAATCAATAATATCATCTCCTGAACGACGCGCCGCAAGTTTAATATCATTAATTTGGGCAAAAACATAACTTGGTAGTCTCTCTATTGTATTAAATCGAATTTCATCAAACATTGCTGCTCCTTTTAATCTTTAGCTAAAACGGTTAATCCATGTTTTATATTTTCTAGCATAAAAGTATCACTGAGTTTAAGATAACTTGTTCCCTCAGGTACTTTTACTTTGAGATTTTTCATAGATTCAACCGATTTTATAGCATTTATAACATGTAAATTTTCATCAAAAAACACAACATGCGGAAACCATTTATCTCCTGCGTGTGCACTTATAGTAATCTCTTTTAATCCTTTAGCACGCACCCAATAAGGTTTGAGTGGTTTTCCAAGATTTGTACTTATACTTATTTCAAGTTCTTTTGCACTCAAGTAGGCATTTTCTGAATTGATATCATAAAACCAATAGTGGTTGTCATTGTTGATGACATTGTTAACACTGCAACCTCTCAGTTCTAAGGCTTTCGCAAAAGCAACTGGATCAACAATATGTTCTGTTTGTAAATAAATTTCCCACACAAATCCCGTACTATCACGCAAAGCATTGTTCGTTAAAAAATAGTTATACCCCATACTTTCTAATGTTTCATTGATAATTTTTAAAAAAATAATTGGATCTTGCATTGTTCGAAAAGCTAATCGAAGGTGCACAGGATTATCATATAAAAGTTTTAAAAGACCATTTTGTTTAAGAACTGTAATGACTTTGATACTATCAATAGTACCATTGGCTTTAACAAATTCTTCACTCCGTGCGAATAATACATTTATAAGATTTTTTTGTGTTTCATACTTTGTGCCACCAATATAACTTTTAATTTTTTCATCCAGTAAAGGATTGGCATATAATGTCAATGATAACCATACTATGAGTAAAAGTAACTTCACCAATTTTTACCTTTATTGAGTTGTATAAACGTCTCTTCAGAGATTTTTTTAATACTTCCATTCTCTACTAAAAAACGTGTTGATCCTTGTTCCGTAAAATCTTCAACACTACCATCATATGCTAAACGGAAATAACCATTACCTGTTTTTATCAATTGACTCTTAGTCAAATCAATGGTTGTGTTTTTTTCATCTGAAGTAATTTTTCGGCTAAAATTATCTAAAAAAATAGTGCCAACCCAAATCTTACGCGTAGGGATGATAACTGCTTCTGTTTTGACTACTTGATCCATTGTAGAAGTACTGTTTTTTTCTTCATTTAGAGGCAATAAACCTTGCGGTTTTGCGTTTGTCGTTTCAATACTGGCATTGCTTTCATTCATATCAATTTTTTGACTGGCATTAAAATCTATCGGAACAATAACCGTTTCAACACTTATATTATTACTATTGCTACTATTATTTTCAACCACACGTTCTTCTACTTTAACACCTAAAGATTTTGCAGCTTCTTGAACAACAGGAACACTTTGGTAACCCGCAGCTACTTGCACATCTCTTTTGGTTTTGTTAATAAGTGTAGCAATATCAATATCTATCTTAAAAATTGAAAAAACTGCTACGATACCCGAAATCAAAAAAATCAAAAAAATAAACTTTACAATGCGCTTATAAGAACGTTCACTCTTAGCTCGCACAAAAATCTTCTCTTTTTTGGCATCTTCTTCAGCTTTATTATCGTACCAATACTCGTAAAATCCTTCAAGCCAATCAGTTAAGTCAAGCTTATATTCGCGCGATATAATTTTAACAAAGCCAATCGTATTGATTTTATTTAGTTTATCATACTGATTATTGATCATATACTCAAGTTGTTTTACTTCAATATGCGTTCTTTTGCAAACTTCTTGCAAACCAATTTGTTTCAATACCTTAATATCATTATCCATTGGCAATCCTATCACAGAATATGGCAGCAGCAGCACTCACATTTAACGAATCAAATGGTCTTTCCATCTTAATTGATACAATTTTATCTAAGCGTTCTTTGATTTTAGCGGGAATTCCACTTCCTTCACTTCCCATCATTAAGGCTTTTTTCGTTCCAAAGTCAACCTCTCGCACATCAATTCCACCCATATCAGCACCAAATATACAAAAACCGACCTGCTTGAGTTCATTGAGCATATCAAGGGTTGAGGGATAAACCACAATCGGTAACTCAAACGCAGCAGCACTACTGGTTCGAAGAATTCCTTCAAGATTTACACTTTTAACACCACTTAGAATAATCCCATCCGCACCAAAAGCATAAGCACTTCTGATAATTGCACCGATATTACCAACATCCGTTACTTCATTAAGAATAAT
Organism: Sulfurospirillaceae bacterium; assembly: GCA_028693565.1. Classification (GTDB taxonomy): domain Bacteria; phylum Campylobacterota; class Campylobacteria; order Campylobacterales; family Sulfurospirillaceae; genus Sulfurospirillum. The sequence continues at coordinate 51,653 of JAQUVE010000001.1, forward strand.
TAAGAACGTACCTTTTTTAACATCGTTAAAATCGGCTAATTCAATATCCGCAATTTCTGCAATAAATCCTTGATGGTTTCCACCATGACAAAGTGCCTGTGCCTTTCTGTCATCAACACTGCATATTTTATTTGTCACTTTTGCGATTTGTGAAAAAAGTTTTGGATCGCATTTTTTGGACAAAAATACAGTTATTATCTTTTGAGGATAGTTTTTTAACAGATGTAAAAAAAGTTGTTTTCCATAAATAATCATGGTAATTATTGTATCTAAAATGTCTTAAATTAACACTAGCTGTGCAAAAATTGATACCTTTTTAGTCTTACATGTAACGAATTAGTTTTGAAGTTTGCTGTACCATTCTTTAACACTCAAACCTGTGAGTTTTGAAAGAAGTTTTGCTTTTTGTTTTGGGGGAAGATCGAGGCTTAAAATATCCTCTTTGGTGATAGCTTCACCAGCCATTTTTGGCTCTGGTTCAATCACAATAACCCATTCACCCTTAAGGTTGGTCTTAATGCTTAATTTTTGTAATTCAAAGGCTGTTGCTAAAAAACGTTTTTCATAACGCTTGGTCGCTTCTTTAATTGCAAATATTTTTCGTTCTGGTGCCAATTGCGCCAATTCTTCAAAAAGTTTTTCAATGCGATGCGGAGATTCATAGAGGATAGCGGTATAAGGTGTATTTAGCACTTCAAATAATTCATTTTGACGCTCCTGTCCCTTGTGAGATAAAAAGCCAAAGAATAAAAACTGATGACATGCTATGCCACTGGTTACATAGGCCAATAATGCGGCATTTGCACCAGGCAAAACCTCATAAGCAAAACCATTTTCTTGGCAATAACGAACCAATGTTGCTCCTGGGTCACTAATACCGGGCATCCCTGCATCACTTAAGTACGCAACAGTACCTTCAAAAAGTGTCTTATCAAGTGTTTCTAAAACAGCTTGTTCATTATGAGAATGCATAGAAATAAATTTTTTAATGTTGTGTTTTAGTCCGTGTCTTTGAGAAAGGAGAGAAAGGAGTTTTTTTGTAACACGCGTATCTTCGCAAAAGAGCGTATCACATATAGCAAGAAGCTTTAAGCTTCTTGCTGAAATATCATCTAAATTTCCTATCGGTGTAGGAATAAAATATACCAAAGTGTTCTAAGATAAAATTATTTTAAGCTATATTTTTTCTTAAACTTCTCAACACGACCCGCAGCATCAACAATCTTCTCACTGCCCGTGAAGAAAGGATGGCATGAACTGCAAATGTCAATTCTTAATTCTGACTTGTTTGACATAGTTTCAAAACTATTGCCACAAGCACACGTTACGACGCACGCTACATATTCTGGATGAATATCTTTTTTCATATCGTTTTTCCTTGTATTTATCATAAAAATAAAATGTATTATTGGCTCGTTGTACCAAAGGGTGCAAATTATAGCACAAAAGATTCATTATTTCAAGTCATGCGATGATTTTAGAAGTAACCACTACTACAGCTGTTTCGCTTCTTAATATCGTTGGACAATCCAAGCCAAAAACCTCTTTTTGTAAAAACATTTCGCGCTCTTTTGCACTAAATCCACCTTCAGGTCCTATCAATATCGAGGTAATACTGGTTTCATTCGTTAAAACATCTGCTGAAAAATCTAAAATGACACTGCTTGGATATAACTCTAAATAATTTTTTACATTTTTGAGTACTTCAATACGCATCAAATTACTTCTACCGCACTGTTGTGATGAATTAATTAAAATACGTTTTAAACGTTCTTCATCAACTTTATACTGCTTTTGTGAAAAATCCGAAAATACAAAGCTAATCTTTTCAACCCCTAGTTCATTAAGCATAGGAAGGGTCTTTTCAATGCTTTTAGGATCAACGACACACCATCCTATATGTAAAGATTTTGAGGCAACTATCCTAGACTCTTGCTTGGCTACTTGCTCAAGGTGGGACTCTTTTTTATCAATACGTGTAATCGTGTATTCATAGAGATAATCGTCCTCTAAATTACGCCATGTTAAGGTATCTCCTATACTCACACGACGTACTTTAAAAAGATGAGCATATTCTTTGGTATCAACAATTAAGGGATTTTCTCCTGCATTGGGATGGTAAACAAACTGCATCTTATTTATTTTCCGTAAGCTAAAGCAATGACAACCAAAAGAAATCCTAATTCAACACTATATTTTTTAAAGGCTAACTTTTTGTAATTTTCTTGTGCCTGAGCATCTGTTTTGAGCATTCGCTTGTAAACTTTATGATTTTTGATACCAAAGACCACACCATAAAGCCACACGGCAAGCATAGAAACGACTTCCATTGAAAAAACAAATTTTGTAACAGATAAAACAATAAGTCCTGTAAAAAAAATTGCCGCTAATACGATGTAATATTGAGGTGTAATCAGCTCTAAGAGTTTAGAAACTTTAAAAAATGTTCTATTACTCTTAAGAAGATAAAGATTGATTCCAATAATAACAACCAATAAAACGATAAAAACCACATGCAACTCTATCGACAATGCAATTAACTCTTCCACTTTAAGGGGCTCCTTACTAAACTAATGCAAAATTTTACCATTTTAGTATAATATTCTTCATAAACTATGAGGCTGAGGCATGTTAATATCCTATTCTAAAGCATTAGAAATTATTCGCGCAACAATTTTACCTTTGCAATCAACATATAAAACAACATTACTTGAGAGTATTCATCGTATTGCAAGCCAAGATATTTTTGCAAAATGGGATATGCCAAATGAGACTATGAGTCTCAAAGAGGGGTTTGGCCTTCATCTTGGTTCTCTCCCAACTTACCACCTCATAACCGAAGCCAACCCCTTGTTTGTTCCGCCAAACTATGCAATAGAACTCTCCACTGGGTCAACTCTCATTTCTGGCATTAATGCTGTTATCGCGAAAGAAGATGTTGAATTTAATGCTGATAGTACCCTAAATATTCCATCTTCTATTCCTGTAGGATACAATATTAAACAACAAGGTGAAGATTTTTGCCGTAATCAATGCATTGTAAAACGTTGTGAGTCTATTAATGCCTATACCTTATCTGCTCTTGCCAGCCAAGGGTTAACCCATATTGAAACATTTTCTCCTCCCAAAATTTCCATCTTAAGTATAGGCAATACTCTACTTTCCTTAGGTGTATCAAAACAAGATGGTATGGTTTACAATTCTAATGCAATGAGTTTAGCAGCCCGAATATTAGAGCTTGGAGCATCCATCCAAAGTATTGAAGTTTGTTCTGAAGATACCTCTTTGATTGTTCAGAAGCTTGCTGAATTAAGTGAAGAAGCCGATTTTATTATCACAACAGGGGGAATGGGAACACAGGATGTTATGCATAAAGCACTAGCGCAAGAAGTATTATCTGTCTTATTTCATTATGTTCAAATTAGCCCGGCCAGACCTAGTGCTCTTAGTTTACTCAAAAATAAGCCTATCTTGCACCTTCCTGGACTTCCATTATCATGTTTATTAGGCTTTGAGATGCTTGGAACTCCCATTCTTAAAAGGCTTCAACATATTCCACTCAATCAACAACCGCCCATTGCCCTCAAAAACCAACAAATGATTACATGCAAAGCTTGTTCGACGAGCGCTATACCGGGCGTAAGTGATGGTATTACGTTCACAAATGCACCTGCTTATCAAGCCGCTATGCTCAACACTCTTTCTACATGTAATGGCTATATTTTAATTGAAGGGCAAGAACAAATCGAACCTGGCGAAAATGTCCTTTTTTACCCGTTTTAATCATCCCCCTGTTTCATAAAAAGCGCGATTTGATGTTTCATTAGCATCATCTTCTGTCCACTTATTTTTTTCAGGTTTATTGCGTAGAACCTCTTTTAAAATTTCACTTGCACCTATAACATCACCGTTTTGTACCGCTTCTTTGATACTCATCGCTTCATCAAAATAAAGACAAGGTATCAACATTCCTTCAGCTGTCAATCGAATACGATTACAATCTTCACAAAAATCATGTTTATGCGGATCAATAATGCCAAAACGATACCCATCGTCAAATTCAAATAATTGCGCTGGGCTTGAACCCTCTCTACCAATTTCTTTAAAATGATATTTTTTTGCAACAATTGCCTGTACTTCGTGTGCACTTAAACCTTGTAATTTTTCTTTCGCAAATTTATTTTCCATATACTCAATAAATCGAATGGACATGCCACGTGCTTTGGCATACTCTAAAACATCCAATATTTCATCTGCATTTATCCCTTTGATAGGGACCATATTGATTTTTACTTTCAATCCAACTCTTAGCGCTTCATCAATACCTGCCATAACCTTGGGTAAAACATCTTTTTGTGCCATCTGCATTGCCACATTCGGCTTTAAACTGTCAAGCGAAATATTAACACGTTTTAGTCCTGCATCTTTAAGTTTTTGTGCAGCCTCTTTCAAAAGATATCCATTACTTGTCAGTGCCAAATCTAAGCCACTTTTGTGCTTATTTATCATCATAATAAAAGCATCTAAATCTGTTCTTAATAAAGGTTCTCCACCCGTAATTCTAATTTTTGTGATACCTTCATCAATCGCTACTTTAATAAATAAAAAAAGATCTTCAAAACTCAGTAAATTTTCTTTAGGAACCCAAGAAAATGGTTTTTCGGGCATACAATATTGGCATCTAAAATTACATCGCTCCGTCACGGAGACTCGAAGATAGCTTACTTTCCGTCCATGTCCATCAATTAGCATCTCTTTCCTTTACGTTTAAAACATTTATTATACAAATAAAATATTAAGTTGAAGCTATTTATAAAAATTATTGAGTTACAATTTGCTCACTTTTAACAAAACCTGAAATGAAGGAGTCAGCAGTGCAAAAGCCTGTTCCTAATGGCAAAGAACACTCTGTTAACGCAGAGGCGTTTTTAGTTTCCAAAACTGATACACAAGGGAAAATCACCTATTGCAATGAACCCTTTATTAAAATCGTTGGCGCAAGTGAACAAGAGCTTTTGGGGAAGCCTCATAATATTGTGAGACATCCTGATATGCCTCGTGTCATTTTTAAACTACTCTGGGATAAAGTCAAGAACAAAGAAGAAATCTTTGCGTATGTCAAAAATTTAAGTTTTGATGGGGGCTGCTATTGGGTCTATGCTAATATTACTGCTTCTTTAGACAACAATGGACAAATTGTAGGCTATTACTCCGTTAGACGCAAAGCTAACATTAAAGCACTTGAGGTCATTAAGCCTCTTTATGAAAAGTTACTTTCTCTTGAAAAAAATGGTGGTATTGAGGCATCGTTTAAGTATTTGACAGATTTATTACGCGAAAAAGGAGTCAGTTATGAAGAATTTTCAAACAATCTTCAACGATTATAAGCTACCGATTGCTTCATTTTTTGTTTTCGCAATTGTAGTTGCTTTTCAATGGAGCAATGGCGGAGAATTTTTAACGTCAACCCTTCTTTTTGGTGTTGCCGCAGGTTCTTTTTTTGGAAGTCGAAAAACAATGCAATGTAATGTTGAATTTTATGAAAAAGTATTAACTGTTGTCAAAGAAGCTGCACAAGGCAATCTTGAACCTCGTATTGTCAATATTGATCCACACGCACCAATGGGTAAGGTTGCACTTGGAATTAATGACCTCCTTGACCAAGTTGAAGCCTTAATGCGTGAAACTAAAACATCAATTGAAACAGCAAGTGCAGGAAAAACGTATCGTAATATTTTTAATGAAGGTTTCCGTGGCCTTTTTGCAACCAATGCACGCTATATTAGCGAAGGAGTTAAGGGCATTACAGAAGGTCAAAAAGGAAAAGCTAGAGGTATGCTCTCTGCTGCTTTTTCAGACCTTGGTAACGGAAATCGTGGCATCATAGAAGTTCAACATGATTTATCCGATGATATTCACAGCATGACGAGTATTAAAGAATCTTCACAAGCAACTGCTAAAAAGTCTGACGAAAGCCTTGAGACTGTTATAACATTATCTAATGGAATCAAAGAACTTTTGGAATTATTAATCAGTACCAATGAGGCTATCACATCATTAAGTGAGCGAACAACAGAAATTTCTTCTGTCGTTAATCTTATCAAAGATATTGCCGATCAAACCAATCTTTTAGCTCTCAATGCCGCCATTGAAGCAGCACGCGCTGGCGAACATGGGCGAGGATTTGCTGTCGTTGCTGATGAAGTACGAAAACTAGCAGAACGCACACAAAAAGCTACCCAAGAAATTTCAATGACTATTCAAACACTCCAACAAGAAACGAATGGTATCCATGCTAATTCTGAACGTATCAGCACTATTGCTAATACCAGTGGCGATAATGTTATTCATTTTGAGGAAGCACTCAAAGAGTTTAGTACAGTTGCCAATAGAACAGCAACTATTTCTCAGACCTTAGAAAATAAAATATTTACTACCTTAGCTAAAATTGATCATATCGTCTTTAAAACAACAGCTTATTCTGCCATCCTTAATGAAAAGGCCGATATGATTATTGCTGACCATAAAACGTGCAGATTAGGTTCGTGGTATCAAAACAGTGACACAAAAGAAAGATTTGGGTCAACAAAATCTTATACCATGTTAGAAGAGCCACATAAAGTTGTTCATACATGTGTTTTAGAAAATGCTGAACGTGTAAAAGATGGCTATTCAATGAATAATCTACATGTTTTCATTGATACTTTTAAAACGATGGAAGACTCAAGTCATAAACTCTTTAAACTTTTGGATTCAATGATTTCTGAAGTCTCTACACATAAGTGAAAATTGTATAAAAGGAGGGGTTCACACCTCTTCTTTTATTTTAAATTTGCAAGCTTTAAAACCAAATCTATTTCACCTATTCCCACACGTAAATCTTTAGCAATTTCTGCTTCACTTTTCCCTTTTGCAAACTGAGCCACTATCATCTTTTCATTTGAGGAAGCAGAAGATGTCGGCATACAGCTCATCTCTTTGGTACGACTTTCAATGCGGTCAATACGCGCCGTTTGTTCTGTTTGAAATGTTTGCATGATAGATTCGATATCTTGCAAGGAAGAGACCATAGGAATGACCGTATTTTGTATTTCATGTTTTACTTTTTCCAGTATTCGCTGCTCTATTTCTTGCGGGTCAATCGCATTATGCTGCGATAACTCTTTGATACTCTTACTAAGTTGGTGATTTTGAAAATTCAGTTCTTCAATACTCTTTTCATACATCAGCAATTTCTTATTTACTTCAATATCTCTGATATAAACCATTAAAAAAACAATGATAACAAGTGCACTTAAAGCTAGAAAAGCCAAAGTTTCAATACTCACTATGTAATCCTTTCATCTGACGTATCATAGCACGTTCACATGCTACCATATAGGCACTCCAAGTTTGTTCATCATCGTCATGCATCATTTCTATTTTGGCCAAAGTTTCACTTTGTGCTCTAAAAAATACAGGTATATTTCTTCGTGGAAATGTCGGCAAATCAATTCTACCATAGTAGTGTTCTCCTGCACATAATGCAGGCGTATCACATTGAAAATATCCATGACCAATAGATTCTATACTTGCCTTACATGTAAGGATAGAATCATCATTGCTATCCGAATGTAATGAGTGAGTCAATGTATCTATTTTTCGATGAAGCTCGATGAGTAATGTTAATAAAACTTGATCACTATCATCAGCTATTTTTCGTATTTTTGGTGTTTTTAGCCATGCGCCAAGAGGATCATCGTTCATTTGCATTAAACTATAATACTCCTTCATAAAATCCGAATTCTCGACAGTACCCTTGTCAAATACAATGGCTAAAACTGCAGGAACCAAACGAATTTCGCTCATCTTTATATCCTATCACACAAAATAAAAATAAAAAATATAATGCCCAAATAACCATTTAGAGTAAAGAATGCTCTGTCAATCTTCGAAAAATCTTTAATAACTATTCGATGTTCTGCATAGAGAATCATAGCTGAAATAGCCACACCACAATATGCCAACAAGCCTAACTTCGCAGTAATGACAAATAACAACCAAAATAAAATCGTTTGTGCGTGAAATAATCTTGAGATAAAAAAAGTAGCATCCTTGCCAAAACGAGAAGGAATTGAAAACAGGCCATTTTCCTGATCATATTCCATATCTTGCAAAGAATAAAGTAAATCAAAACCTGCTACCCAATACATCACACCAAGTGAGAGTAATATTGCCCATAAAGGGATATTTTCACCAACGGCAACTGCTCCTGCAATGGGTGCTAAACCTAAAGAGAGCCCAAGAACTAAGTGAGCATAAGGAGAGAAGCGTTTGAAGAGTGAGTAGCCTGCTAGAATACCTAAAATAGGAAACGATAAATAAAAGGCTAATGGATTAATCAGATAGGCAACAGCACAAAAAATAAGTGCATTTAGTAGAATAAAAAATTTCATATTTCCAGAACCTACACGCCCATCGACACTAGGTCTCATCGCTGTTCGCGGGTTATATTGGTCAATATCTCTATCGGCATAACGATTAAATGCCATTGCAAAATTACGGGCACTTACTGCGGCCAATAGACCAAGCACGAGAAGCGTCCATCCAAACCAAAGTGAGCCATTAAGCTCTTTGGCATAAACAATCATTGCTATAAAAATAAAAGGTAATGAAAAAATTGAATGCTTAAACATAATCAATTCATTAATATCTTTAAGTGTATTCCACCATTTAACCACGTATGACCCCAAAAATTAGATGAATTGATTTTACAACAAAACGGTTTAAAAGTGTTATAATTAATCTTGTAAAACACGAGATTAAGGGCTTTTTTGAAAACTATTGCTATTTTAGGACCTACGGCTTCGGGTAAAACAGCACTTTCCATTGCACTTGCCCTTGAGCATCAGGGAATTATCTTATCGCTTGATTCACTGAGTATTTATAAAGAAATTGATATAGCCTCTGCCAAACCAACCCTAGAAGAGCGGCAAGGAATCCCCCACTTTGGTATTGATGAACTTTTGCCTAATGAGCCGTTTAATGTTGTGATGTTTTTTGAACTTTACAACAAAGCTCTTACTTATGCAAAGTGCCACGATAAAAATCTTTTTATCGTTGGAGGAACAGGGTTTTACCTTAAAGCATTGATGGATGGATTAAGCCAGAAGCCTTCTATTTCTTTACATGTCAAAGAGCAAATTCAAACACACCTGCACAATCTTCCTGAAACGTATGCGATGATTGAGCACTACGATAGCGCTTATGCACAAAAAATCGCCTCAACGGATCGTTACCGTATTGAAAAATGGCTAGAAATATTTCTCTCAGCAAACACCATTCCTAGTGCATATCTTATATCGCACAGAAATAAAGCTCTTTTAGAAGATGTTGAACTATTTGAGATTGAAACGGACAAAGAAGCTTTGCGTAAAAAAATTGCGCTTCGTACGGAGCTAATGTTAAAAAATGGTCTTATAGATGAAGTTTTTGCTTTGGAGAACCACTATACTAGAGCGCCCCAATGCATGAAATCTATTGGCATTAAAGAAGTATTAGATTATTTTGATGGTAAATATGCTCTTAACTTACTACACGAGAAAATTACTACCAACACGGTACAACTTGCTAAACGACAACGCACTTTTAATACCTCTCAATTCCCTCCCCATATTAAACAGCCTTTAGAAAAACTATATGGTATCATTTCTGAAACCTTACATGGAGAGCCATTTTAGAAAAGTTTTAAGTTCTCTTGGCAAATAGATTTCCATGAGCTTGTTTCATTATTGTCAATGCATTGTGAAAAATACTCTTTTGCTTTTTGCTCGTCTTTATTTTTTAAGCTAAGTTCACCCGCATTATAATACGCTCTAATTTTATCTTTACTCTCTAACTTTTGCTTTAGTAATGTCTCTACTAAATTAAGGGCTTCCATGTCCTTTCCTAACCGTTTAAGTGCTTCAATATAATTAAATTCTACCCATGGTGAAAGCGTTGATGATTTAAAATCTTTTTGTAATTTTAAAATACTTTGTGCATATTTACTAAGCATTAAATCATCTTTGGTGTCATTACTATAGCGAATCATTTCAGCATAGATATCGATAGAACTAAAATCATGTGGATAGTCCTTATCTATCAAATCCACAATACTCAAGGCATCTTCTATTTTTTTGAGTTTCATTAAAGCAAAAAACATACTATGCAATGTTGGTTGTGCTATTTTGCGTTTGACACTTTGTGATAAGGCTATAATATCGTTTTTAAAATCTATTACTTTTTGAAATTGCCCCATTTTGTAAAGAGCATCTACCTCTTTTTGCGACCACGCAAAACGCATCTCTAGCTTTGGCTCTTTAAGATGTTTGACACTAATTTCTTCAGCACGATCAAAGCGAGATAACTTCATAAAGCAGTCAAAAAGCTTTTCTTCACTTTGAACACCATCAAAAATTAATTTATACTCTTCCGTTAAACCAATCACTTCTTGGCATTTATTTTCTTTCAAGTAGTTCAATGAAAGTGATTTTGCCGCACTGTAAATAAGCTCTTCGGGCTTTTCATCGTACGTACCACTGACTGCCAAAAGTTCATTCTTCATGGCTAACAATTCACTAAATTTTTCTTGTTTGACTAATAGTTTCGCTTTTTCTATTAATGCTTTTTCACCAATTGGATTACTCCCGTAATTCTTAATAAGCTTGTCATAATAACTGGCTAACTTAGTTTCATTTGACTCATTGAGTTTAAAAAAGAGTGCGTCTAAACTCTCCTTAACATCATCAACATAGTCACCATTTTGTTTATACTCACTTAAATACTCTTGATATTTTGCATATGCTTCTTGCACTTCATTGCTTTTTGCATGCCAATCCCCACTCTCTTTTAAAAGCAACTCTCGCATATCATCTCTAGGTCCAATATTCATCAATAACAAATCTGCTATCTTTGCTGCTAAATCATAAAGACCATGCTCATTGAGCCTTTTTGCAAGCTTATGACTCTCTTCTTTGTCCTTGAGTAAAAAACTAGCATTGGCATTGAGGACTTTCAAAAGATACTCTTTCGCCTCTTTAAGTTTCCCTGCATCCATTTGATGATCCCCTAAACGAATAGCTGCTTCAGACGCGACATCGAGATCACGGGCACTGTATAATACATCCAAATAGAGTTTTAATGCTTTATCTTTTTCTTTTTTAGCAAATAAATTATCAGCAAACAGTAAAATAGCTTTTTTAGTAAACATACTCTCAGCATGCTCACTCACCAAAATATCAATCAAATAGTTAGCATCAGACTTTGAACCCATTCTGAGATAGGCTTTTGACATCAACATTAACACTTCAGGAATATTTTCATCACTGGTAAATTCTTTTGACCACCTTTTAGCCATGCCAACAAGGTCATTTAAGTCAAACCCAGCTGTAGCACTATTCTCATCTTGAGCACTGAGAACTTTATCCATTGATCGCATACTATAAAGCTCTAATTCACTTCTAAAAATAGAATTTGGGAAAAGAGTTAAAACTTTTTTGACATCTTTAACCACTTCTTCGTACAATTTATTTTCATACTCTTTTTTAATATCTAAATACAACTGAATATCTTTACTTTGGGCATACGAAATAGGAGCACCATTAAGATCAAGTGCCCCAATATAAGGTCGTTTATATTTATCAAATGTGACAGGAAAATCCAAACCATTTAAGACAGGTTGTTCCTCATATAAAGGCGCTTCTTCTAATAAAATAATCCAATGCGTATAATATTTTTGGGAAGGTTTAGCTAAAACTTCGTTGGTATTATATAAAGAGTCTTCAACAGGAATGAGCTTTGAGTTAACTTTAGGCTCAATCGCAATATAAAACTCTTTGTTTTTTTCATAAAAATCAATTTCTGCCAATTTGAGTTTTTTGGATTCAAATGTCTTATTAATAGTTCGATCAATTTTACACATATAATGTTTTTTTTCTAAAGCATCAGGGATAGTTTCACAAAATAGTGGTTTCGTATCAATAATATGTAAAATAGCATAGTTTATTTTACTCTCTTTGCCACTATTAAATACTATTTCAAGGGCAAAACTATGTACCGATAAAAAAAGGAGGATTAAAATTAATTTCATGGGTACATTATAGCAAAATATGTACCCATTTTTTAAAGAGGATTTTGGAGAAAAAGGTTGATGTACAACCTCTTTTAAAATCCACTCGCGACAACGTATTTAGTAATCATATTTAAAAGTGGCTCTACAAATACTATTGCAAAGAGTGTCATCATCGTAGCAAAGCCTACAATTACCTTCAGTGGCGTTGACGTATTGGTTGCAAAAATACTCGCATCATTATTGACAGGTTCTTTTAAAAACATATAAATAACCAATTTCATATAGTAATACACTGCTATCGCGCTATTAACAACAATAATAATAGCAAGCCCAATAAATTGACTATTCACTGCCGCACTAATAAGGTAAAGCTTTCCCCAGAAGACAGAAAAAGGTGGCATTCCAGCAAGAGCAAACATAAAGACGCCCATTATGGTAGCTGTCGTTGGCATAATTTTAACCATACCTGAAAACTTTGAAAAAGGGTGTTGATAACGCTCATCCCAAAGATTCTTTTCATGCCTTACCGCCCATAACAGCGTAAATGCTCCTAGATTGGTAAACATAAAAAGAGTCCAGTAAAGGAAAAGTGCCGTATTGGCTTGTGTTGTTCCAATAAGAATAGCCGCCATCATTGAACCTGCATGAGCGATAGAACTAAAGGCTAACATACGCTTCACATCTTCTTGCACTAAGGCGGTAAGATTGGATACGGTCATTGTTAAAACAACAATACCATATAAAATGTATTCTAACCAAACAACACCTGAGAGCACGAGCATCTCAAATAGACGCATAGCAACGACAAAACCAGCAATTTTTGGCACAATTGACATATAGCCTGCCAAAGGAGATGAACTTCCTTCATAAACATCGGGTGTCCATGTGTGAAAAGGCACTAAAGAGATTTTAAAGCCAATTGCTCCAAGCATAAAAACTGTGCCTGCTAAAATACCTAACAAAGGTTCAAAGTCTCTTTGAATAAGAACTTCTTCAATTTGATGTATTTCGACACTTCCTGTTAAGGCATAGAAAATAAGCGCTGAAAGTGCATAAAAGCCTGCCGCTAATGCACCCATCGTAAAATACTTAATGGCGGCCTCAAAAGCCTTATTACGATTATGTAAAGCAATCAATGTATAGAGTGCTAGGCTTGATGTTTCAAGGCCTAAGAAGATAAGAATTAAATTATCGCTGGCAACCATAAATTGAAAACCTACAATCATGAACAAAAATAGAGCATAATACTCTGCCATTTCATATTCTTTAAACTGGCGTTGGCCTAAAGAGAGTGGTACAAAGAATGCTGAGGCGACTAAAATAATTATTTGTGCGATTTGCGCGATTCCATCCACCAACATTACATCAAAAAAACCTCTAATAGAACCATTGTACCCAACAACAGCTCCAAAATCTAAAATAATCAAAAGGACTGTCACCATGGTATAAAAACTTTTAGTAAGCCCTTTTACCATTAAATCAATACAAATAATACCCAATGCACCTACCGCTAAAATTGCCATAGGAAGAAGGGCTGGGAAGTTGAGGCTTGCCATGCTAATTGAGATTGGCTCTAACATTATTTGGTTCCTCCTATGCGATTAACATTAATGATAAACTCGCTGGTATGTGGGTCTATCGCTTTTTTCTCCAATAAAACCAGCATTTTTTTAACACTCATATCAATGGTTGTTAAAATTGGTTTTGGATAGACACCTAAAATGACAACCAATGCCACAAGAGGAATTAAAGCTGTCAGCTCTTTTGCATTTAAGTCTTTTAAGGTTTTATTATCCTCGTGTGTCACTTCACCAAAAAAAGATTTTTTATAAAGTGTTAACATATAAACAGCCCCTAAAATAATGCCTGACCCTGCCAAAAGCGTCATGATCCAATTTACTTTGTAAAAACCTGCTAAGGATAAAAATTCACCTACAAACCCAATGGTTAAGGGAAGTCCCACTGAAGCCATTAACATTATGCCATACACCGTAGCAAACCCTGGCATAACAGTGGCAAGTCCTCCAAAATCTCTCATTAATTTAGTATGGCGCCTATCATAAATAACGCCAACTAACATAAAGAGTGCGCCACTGACGATACCATGACTGAGCATTAGGAAAATTGAACCTGTGATACCCTCAGCATTCATCGCGAATGTTCCTAATACAACAATACCCATATGCGAAATAGAACTATATGCAATCACTTGCTTCATATCTTCTTGAGCATAAGCAACCATCGCCGCATAAATCACCATAATAATGGAGATAATAGCAATAGGGTAGAGAAAATATACAGAAGCGTCAGGGAATAAAGGAAGTGAAAAACGTACAAAACCATAACTTCCCATTTTCAACAATACCGCGGCCAAAATGATCGAACCAATTGTTGGGGCTTGACCATGCGCATAAGGCAACCATGTATGAAAAGGAAACATAGGCACTTTAATAGCGAAAGCCAAAAAGAATGCTCCAAAAAGCAACAATTGCGTATCGAAAGGCATTTGTAATCGATACCAATCAGGCAATGCAAAACTCCAAATACCCGTTGCATCGTGGTATAAAAAAGCTATATATAAAATACCTACTAACATTAATACAGAGCCAGCAAAAGTATAAAGGAAAAACTTGATAGCAGCATACAGACGTTGTGCACTTCCCCACGCACCAATGATATAAAGCATTGGAACCAATGAAAGCTCCCAAAACGCATAAAACCAGATGACATCTAAAATTAAGAAAACACCGACCATGGTCATCTCTAAGAAAAGTACTGAAATAATTAAGTTTTTTATCTCGTCTTTAATACTAAGAGCAATAAATGCAATCATCGTAATAAACGTTGATAAGATTACTAAGAAAAGTGAAATTCCATCCACTCCTAAATAATAACTCATACCATAGCTTGGGATAAAAGGGTAGTACTCAACAAACTGATAGCCTGCATTAGAACCATCAAAACCAATCCATAAAATAATCGAAAGGAAAAACTCAATAGCACTAACGCTAATACCATATACTTTTATGCTCTCCTTTGCGACCAAAAATCCTAAAAGCCCTGCCATCGCTGGAAAAAATACAAGAAGTGATAAAATATGATCCATTACTAACTCCTACACCATTGGTCTAAAAAAAATTGCAAGAGCAAGCAACGCCACCATACCAACAATCATCCAGCGTAACATATCTGAAAGATTGCCACTTTGCATCTTCCTCGTATTTTGCCCTGTTGCGTAAATGACTTTAGCGATTAAATCTACTGTAAAATCAACAATTCTCACATCAATTCTTTGCCATAGAAAGCGTGAAAGTACAGTAAATGGTTGCATTATATACATTGCATATAATTTAGGAATAAAATATTGATTGATGAGCAGCTTATAACACGCTCTATTTTCAAGTGATTTGCTAAAGCCACCTCGACTGTACTTGTAAATCGCAAACACAATACCGCTAATAGCAATAGCTGAAGTTCCAGCGATCAATGCCCACTCTGTCCCATGGCTCAAATGCACTTCATAATGACTTAGAAGTCGTGTTACAAAGCCTTCAAAACTGTGTTCAAAGAAACCTGCAATAATCGCTAAAAGACCCAATGGCATCAACGCATATATAACAAAAGGCTGTGCTTCATGCGGATGAATACCATATTTGGTATACTCTTTTTCACCAAAGAAAACCAACATTACCAATCTAAAGCTGTAAAACGCTGTCATACCTGCACCAATAAAAAGTGCAAACCATAGGTAATATGCTCCATGGTTAAAAGCAACTTCTAAAATCTTATCTTTAGAGAAGAAACCAGCAAATGGATAAATTCCAGCAAGGGCTACCGAAGCCACACTCATCAAAATAGCAGTCGCTTTCATGGAGCCGTACAAGCCACCCATCTTTTTGATATTGAGTTCATCATGCATCGCATGCATAACGTTACCAGCACCCAAAAAGAGGAGCGATTTAAAGAAGGCATGGGTCATAAGATGGAAAAGTGCAATCCAATACGCACCAAGCCCAGCGGCTACAAACATATATCCTAATTGTGAAAGCGTAGAATACGCAATAATACGTTTTAAATCGTTATTCACCAACGCCATAGAAGCTGCAAAAACAGCGACAAAAGCACCCAATGACGCAATCGCAAACCCAATATGAGGAATAAGCGTATAAAGTTCTCCACAACGGATGACTAAATACACACCCGCTGTAACCATCGTAGCCGCATGAATGAGTGCTGAAACAGGAGTTGGACCTTCCATCGCATCAGCAAGCCAAGTGTGTAGTGGAAACTGAGCGGATTTACCCATAGCACCAATAAATAAAAATATACCTATTGTCGTTACGATAGCAACATCCATTGATTTAACCGCTGCAAATACTATATCGTATTGGAATGAGCCCACTTGCCAATAAATAAGAAAAAGTCCCATCAACATACCAAGATCGGCAATTCTATTCATAATAAACGCTTCATTGGCTGCCCATGAAGCACTATGTTTGTGATACCAAAACCCAATAAGAAGCCATGAACAAAGGCCAACACCTTCCCATCCGATAAAAAGTCCTACGAAGTTATCGCTCATAACTAAAATCATCATCGAAAAAACAAAGGCAGATAGGTATGAGAAAAAGCGATTAAAACTCTTATCATGGTCCATATAACCAATAGAGTAAATATGAACTATTGTTGAAACCAAAGTTACTGTGACCATCATAATGACCGACACTTGGTCAACAACAAAACCAAAAGGTATGTGTAAGTTCCCAGCATCAATCCAATCCATCATTTTCACATGTAAAGCTCCATGTGCATTGACATCAACTAATAAAACAAAAGAAGCTATCATCGATACACCGATTAAAGCCGATGCTAAAATACCCGTAAAGAGTATCTTAGGACGTGCCGCAAAAAGTGCTACCAGTAAAGAGCTAAGAAGGGGTGCAAATAGTGCAATATAGACAAATTTTTCCATCGCTTATCCCTTCATCGACTGTAAACTATTAAGATCAATACTTCCATTACGCTTATACCACAATATCAGTAGTCCTAAGCCAACGGCGACTTCACTTGCCGCTACGGCAATGATAAAGAAAGCAAACATCTGTCCGCTTAAATCACCGTAGTAGTTAGATACGGCAACAAACCCTACATTGACCGCATTGAGTAAAATCTCTGTTGAGAAAAATAACATCAGAAGGTTTGTTCTACGCATGACACCAACCAATCCAATGGAAAATAAAATACCTACTAAAACAAGGTAGTGGGTTAACGTTATCATTTAACCTCCTTTACAACTTGACTTTCATTACTAGTCTCGACCTTAATATCCATTTTTTTACTGGCTAAAACAATACCTGCAATCATTGCAACCAAAAGCATAATAGATGCTAATTCAAATGGCACTAAATATTTGGTAAACAATACAAGACCTATCATCTGAATATTTCCCGCATTTTGTATCGTTGGATAATTCGCTTGAATAGCGCTAGAAAAGAACGGTGCACACAAAATAACCATCACTAGAATCGCACTCAAAATAGAAAGAGTATAAGCTATCTTTTTATTTTTGATATTCTCTTTAACATCACGGGTAGTGTCAAAGAACATCATACCAAAGGCATAAAGCGCCATGATAGCACCTGAATAAACGGTGATTTGCACCACGCCTAAAAACTCCGCTCCCAAGATAAAAAAGAATCCAGAGATAAAAATCATTCCGCCCGCCAATGCACTCATCGCATAAAGTGCATTTTTACTCAGCACCACAATAGCAAACATGCCAATGCTCAATGCCGAAAAAATATAAAACGCTATTATTTCATACATAGTAACCTCAATACGCTAATGGTGTTTTTTTAACAAACTCATCCGCATTATCACTCAATGCACCAAATCCTGGAAACTCTTGTTGTTGTTTTGCTTTAAAAGTATCAAGAGGCGTTAACATATCCTCTTTTAATCCAAAGTGCGCTCTTTGTTCGCTAGCATTTTCATACTCACTTCCATGAACAATTGCCAACTCAGGACATACCTCAGCACAATAGCCACAAAAGATACAACGACCAAAATTGATAGAATATTCACTGACTACTTTGCGACTTCTTTCATCCACATGCGTATCCATACGAATGCAATTTGAAATACAGATTTTTTCACATAATCCACATCCGATACAACGTTCATTACCGCTTTCAAACAAACGCAATAATTTATGAATCGCACGATATCTCGGACTCATTTCTAACTTCTCAGCAGGATATTGAACCGTATGAATATCAAAGCGTATCATCTCGCGAAACACGATCCAAAGGCCAACGAAAAGTTCACCTTTGATACTACGCTTCACAATACGTTTAAAAATCTGCCAGCCATTTTCAGGCGCTTTTTCACCTTCAAAGAAGATATACCCTGGAGCTATATTTCTATTGTTAAAATCTTTTAATTCCATTACCGCTCCTCCTAAACCAATGCAAAACCGGTAATTACAATATTAATTACCGCTAATGGCATAAGCACTTTCCAACATACCCACATTAATTGATCCGGTCGAATATGTGGCCATGCTGCTCTTACCCATAAAAATAAAAATATCCAAAACGATACTTTTAACAACATCGCAAGGGCTCCTGGAATAAACCAAATAGGATTATAACCACCCATAAAAATAATGCTAACAAGAACCGATACCGTAATCATATTGGCATATTCTCCTACAAAAAACAGACCCCAACGCATCCCAGAGTACTCCGTCGCATAGCCCGAAACGACTTCTGCTTCAAACTCTATCGTATCAAAAGGTGAGCGGTTTGTTTCCATAAACCCTGCCATCGCAAACAAAAGGAAAGCGAGAGGCTGTTTCCAAATGAGCCAACTTGTTACTCCACTACTTTGATAATCATTAATATCAATCAGTGAAAGCGAACCTATCATCATAATAGGAGCCAATATTGAAAGTCCGCTAACGACTTCAAAAGAGAGCATTTGCACTACGGCACGGGCTGCCCCTAAAAGTGACCATTTATTTGAGCTACTCATACCTGCAAGCAATGGTCCATAAACACCCACCGATGCAACACCCATAACATACAAAACAGCTACATTGATATCTGAGACAATCGGCGTAATCTTATACCCGAAAAGTGTAAATTCTGGGAAATAAGGTACAGCAGCCATCGCCGTAAACGCTGTAGTTGCAGCAATAATTGGAGCTAAAATAAAAATCGGTTTAACAGCATTTTGAGGGATAATGTCCTCTTTAGTAAACAACTTAATACCATCTGCTGCTAATTGTAATACACCATATGGACCCACATGCATAGGTCCTAGTCGGCGTTGCATGAAAGCTAGCACCTTTCGTTCAATCCATGTGGCAAAGGCACCCATACCCGCAGTCACTGAAAGAACAATGACGGCTTTGATAATCGTTTCAATTACTACGGCTGTTTCATTCATGATCAACACCTCTTATTGTAAGCTTCGCAAATCTGTATCCATTATTAAACAATGGCGCAATGTCAAGTTTTGTATCAAATGTTGGTAAATAGGGAATGAGTCCACCAATATGCGCATCCAACTGAACGGAAACAACCAGTTTTGCACCAGTCTCATTGCTGATGTGTACCACTGAACCCTCTTTTAAGTTGTTGGCTTCCAAAAATTCAGCCGAAGCATATAAAGCACCTGTTGTATTGAGTTGGTGTGCCTTGTTCGTAAAAGCACTAAAATGTAAAACAGGATTAGCAAGATAAACAACAGAATCGAATACTGCTATCTCAGCCAATGGCTCAACTTCTTCTTGACCCGTAACACTTTGAACATTCAGAAGATAGCCTCTATTTTCATACCCACTGTTATCAAATGTATTAGGAAGTGTGTCAAATTCTCTGCTCTCATAGCCTTTACTTAATGGTAATTCCTGTGTATAGTCTATTGTCCATTCACTCTCCAAACCAAGTACATTTGCGATATCATTAAGGCAGTAGCCTTTAAAAGCAAGCGCTGCATTTGTCGGTACAACACGTTTATTCATAGAGGTAAAAGTACCTTCTTGTTGATTCAATGCTGGCATCGCTAAATCACCATTTCCTAAAGCACTCAATGTAAAGTCAGCTTTGACGTTGTAGCCTAAAGTAAAGCTACCTTTTTGCTCATCCAACGCACAAATCAATGCAACCCCTAAGGTATTGGTACGAGATGGGATGATCATAACATTAAAGGCAGTATATTTTTCAATGAATCCTAACAGTTTTGCGATATTTTCAGCCCTTGGATGTCGATATAAGTCCTCGCCCGCAATCAAACTGAAACTATCTTTTTTATCCAATAGCTTTTCAATTTTTTCACTTAAATCCGCTTCTGCCCCAATAAGCTCAAGCAGGGCATTAGTATCAATATCTATCTCTTTATCAACCATTTTAGTCACACTTTTAATGACCTCTTTTTCTTCACCACTCTCTTCGTCTTTGACCATCTCTTTAACATCTTCTTTGATGCTCTCTTGAATGGTTTTTTTACTCATTGTATGAAAAGTCGCAAGATAGTCGACTAAAGATTGCGGCATTGCTGCTTTATCTCCAAACAAATCCAATAAAAGATAAGCAATCGCTTCCTCTGCTCCCACTTTATGGGTAATACTTAAAAGATTTTTAGAATAAGCCGAAACAATTGGATCTGCTATCGGATGAAAATAAAGTCCCGCACCTTTGTTAAGTAGTAACGCATTGTTCATGGCATAACCACTGTTGGGGCTATCGGTTTTGAGTGCTGTACCAAAACTGACCACGAAATTGCTCTCTCGTATTTTTTGCAAATCACCACTATAGAGGCTCACTCCACTCGTTTGTGAAAAAGCCTTTAAAAATTTCTGATACGCTAGGGCATCATCATTCACTAAACGATAATTAAATTTCTCTTTGAGCTTTTGCAAAATCAATGCTTCTTCATTGGTAATAAAACTATCAAAAGCGATTGTATCGACTTTGGTTTTCAAAAGTTCAATGGCTTCAGCAAATGTTTTTTCATCTTTGCCAGCAATGATGTTTTCAAAATCAAATCCATAACGTGCCGCTCCATGAAGTGGTGCATAGTTATGATCACTACTTACTCGATAAATTTTTGGCTGAGAATCTTTGATTGAGCTATGTTTAACATCATAATACATTAATGAACAATCACTGCTATGAGGGTTACTTGCGGGGATTTTTTTAAGCTCCCACGCATTAGATTTATATTGGAAATCACTTCCTACAAGTGCACCTACAGGACAAACAGCAGTACATTCACCACAAAACGTACAATCCAAAGTTTCCGCACCACTCGCCACACCGATGATAGACTTTTGAAGTTTATTCCACATCGCATAGGCGTCTTTTTCCGTGTTGTCTTTCCAACTTTTATCAAGCTCAGTACCACCTCTTGGTACCGTTTTAAGAGCACTATCGCCAATCATGTCTTTACACACCGTAACACAACGTTCACATACAATACATAAAGAAGAGTCATAATGGATGAGACCCCAATTTTTGGTTGGGCGATGCGTGTCAGGGATACAATGGCGTTGTGAATCAACCCCCATCTCTAAGGTATAGTTTTGCAATTCACATTCACCACTTTGGTCACAAACACCACACTCTAAGGGATGATTGATATCGTAAATCTCCATAATTGCACGGCGCTCTTTTTCAATATCTTCCGTTTTGGTGATAACGCTCATTCCCTCTTTGGTTCTGGCATTACAGCTGTACGCGCGCTTTCCATCGACCTCAACCAAGCATAAACGACAGGCAAGGGTGGGTGAACAGTTTGTCACATAACACAAAGCGGGTATAAAAATACCATTTCTACGTGCAACATTTAAAACATATTCGCCCTCTTTGGCAACACATTGTTTTCCGTCAATTGTTATTAGAATATCGCTCATTGAACTTCTCACTTCACAATTTTTGCTACATTGTAGCGATAGGATATATCCTCATTTTGGGTACACGGCATCAAAGCGATTGTTCCTTTCAAACTCTCGTCTAAGACAAATATACGCGGATATATCGCTTGATTTATAACAACTTGGATTCTTTCTCCATGTTGCACCTTTGCTGCCATTTGAAATTGCAAAGACCCCATTAAACAACCCTCTTCTTCTTGGTTTAGTGCAGGACATCGATAGATCACTACACCATCAAAACTTTTTAGGGAGGCAACTTCTTCGAGCATACTCTCGTTGGTTTCACTTGTTATGATTGTATCATTGGGCGACAGTAAAATCTTTGCTTTACCATACGTGGCTATAAGACCTGCTAATCGTGCGATGTTATTAGCTCGGGGATGTGTTACAAGATCAGCTCCCAAGACTAATACTACATTTTGGCTTTGCCTATAAAGGGATTGAATAGCTTCAATCTCTTCTTCACCCATATTACTTTCTGCACTTAAATAACCATCATCTAAATTATCAAAATATGTTTGCAAAGATAGCGGTATTTCAATATCTGCCAACAATGCTTGAGCCAATAATGCAAGCACACCCTCTTCAGAACCTGCTTCATAACGACTAAAAAAAGTTGTTTGTGTTTGCAACGATTTTTCTTCCATTGTAAAAAGATAAACTAAAGAAGCATTCTCTTCTTGGACGCACGTTGCAATCTCGTGAAGCATTATTTGATTGTCACGTGAAAGTAATGTCCCAATCACTATCAACAAATCACCACCCTTACATGTCGCAACACTCTGTGCCTTATCATGTAATGTAAGAGCTGTTATAAAATCTGTTTTTGCGTTTTTCACTCGAGTTCGCCTCTAACTTTTTTAACTACGATTGTCCAATCAGTCTCATTAAACTTAAGTGAATTCATTAATGTCCAACCTGCTTCTTTAATAGCATCTGCACTTTTTTGAATGGGTGTAAAATCACCAATTTCAAACATAAAGATGGAAACTTCCCCTGCTTTGGTTTCATCTATAATTTCAAGCATTCTTCCGTAAAAATCATCTTTGAGATGTCTTAAATCATAACGTTGCATGCCTTCTCCTATCTATCGATTTCGCCAAAGACGATATTTGCGTTACCAATAATCGCAACAACGTCGGCAAGATATTCACCTACCAACAACTCTTGTAAAAAAGCTGTATGAAAGAAACTTGGTGTGCGAAGTTTTACTCTATAAGGATAAGGATTTCCTTGCGAATTGATATAAAACCCTAACTCACCTTTAGGTGATTCTGTTGGTACATACACATCACCAACAGGCGGGCGCATACCTTGAGTTACAAGTACAAAGTGTTGCATCAACGAGTAGTTTTGCGTCATAATTTGCTCTTTAGGAGCAGAAATGTATTGTGGTGCATGCGCCATAATCTCTGGAGATGTTTGCTCATACATAGGGATCAACTGCTTTAAAATACGAATACTTTGGCGCATCTCTTCCATGTGCAATTTATACCTTCCATAACTATCACATGTCGTACTTACGGGTACATCAAACTCCACTTCATCGTAAAGCTCATATGGCTCTTCTTTACGAATATCCCAAGCAATACCACTACCCCTCAACATTGGGCCACTAAGTCCCCAAGATTGAGCTTGCTCAGGCGTAATTTTTCCAACATTTTCTAAACGCATTTTCCAAATACGATTTTGATCCAATAGCCCTTCATAATCACCTATATCAATTGGTAAATGATTGATAAATTTATTAAGCCCATCAATCCAGCCTTTTGGCAAATCAAGTGGCACTCCACCAATTCTTACCGAAGAGTGTGTCAAGCGTGCTCCACAATAATCCTCAATCAAATCAAGCGTATATTCTCTTTCCCGAAAAGCATAAAGGAAAATCGTCATGGCCCCAACATCCAAAGCATGTGTTGCCAACCAAAAAAGATGCGAAGAGATACGGTTAAGCTCTAAAAGCATCATACGAATGACTTTTGCACGACGAGGAACATCAAGACCTATCAGCGTCTCCACTGCTAGAGCAAAGCCATAATTGTTGGCACTTGCCGCGATATAATCCATTCTATCTGTTGTTGGCAAGAACTCATTGTAAATCATATTTTCTGCCATTTTTTCCATACCACGATGAAGATAGCCAATGTCAGGAGTTGATTTAGTAACAAGTTCACCATCTAACTCTAAAATCAAACGCAACTGTCCATGTGAGCTTGGATGTTGTGGACCAAAGTTCACAATCATGTGATTATCTTCGCGCTCAAAAACTAAGTTCTCAAAAAATGGTTTAAGTCTATTTACCTTCTGCATGGCTTAAGGTCTCTCTTTCAAGATTTTAGCATCTTCTTTTTTCAATTTTTTCACGATAAAAACACCACCCTCTTCTTGGTAGTCTGTCGCTGTTTTTTCATGACTTACAGGAGCACCAAAAGGCACTTCATGATGAATATGAGAGAAACGATGGGTATCATCTACGTCAATGCGTGCCGCATCTCGCTCTTCAGGTCCAATAATATCGCGATACTCTTTGCCAAAAATCTTATCAATTTCATACCATTGAGCCGCTTCATCACCATGCAATGGATAGGTTTTACGTAACGGATGATCATACCAATCATCAGGCATCAAAAGTCGTTTCATGTAATGATGTCCACTAATAATCACACCAAACATATCATACATCTCACGCTCTGCCCAGTCTGCACTCTTGTAAACACCTGTCACACTTTTTAAAGTCTCTCTTTCTTTAATAAAACATTTAATACGTATACGTTTTCGCTTACCCGTAGAGAGCATTTGGTAAAAAATCTCAAATTCACCACGCTTCGCTAGCCAATCAATGGCGCTATGCTCTGATAAAAAATTATAGGACAATTCATCTCTAAGCGTTGTGAGCACATCTACGTTATCGTTAGAATTAATATACACTATCATTTGACCTTGCTGAATATACGCATCAACAATCTCAAATTTTTCTTTGAGTACCGCTAAGTCTTGCGCAAAAACAGTATCACTTTGTACATCAAATTTTGGCACCTGTGGCGCTACCCAAAACCTATCACTATAATACGGCTTTTTTTGTACGTTCTCTTTTTCTTTATACTGTCGCATCATACCAACCTTTTTGGCTGAAGTTTATAAGAAGCGCTTTCTGTCCTAATCTTCTTTTGAAGAAGCATCAACGCATACTGCAATGTTTCAGGTCGGGGAGCACATCCTGGTAAATAAATATCAACAGGAACAATTCTATCTGCACCTTGTACCGTAGCATAGGTATTAAACATACCTCCCGTATTAGCACAGCTACCCATACTGATAACCCATTTAGGCTCAGCCATTTGGTCATACAAACGTCGCATAAAAGGAGCATGCTTTTTCGTAAGAGTTCCTGCAATAACAATGACATCAGCTTGTCTTGGGCTAGCTCTAAAAATGGTTCCAAATCGGTCAAAATCATAACGGCTCGCGCCTGTTGCCATCATCTCAATGGCGCAACACGCTAAACCGTATGTAAGAGGCCACAAAGAGTTGCTTCTGCCCCACTGCACAAGTTTATCAACCGTGGTCAAAGCAACAGGAAGACCTGCTTCTTGAAGATAATTTATTTTATGCTGTGCCATTCTAGCGCTCCTTTTTTCCATGCATATACAAATCCTATGGTAAGAACCAGTACAAATAAAATCATTTCAACAAATCCAAACATACCAAGCACTTTAAAATCTACCGCCCATGGAAACATAAAAATAATTTCCACATCAAACAAAATAAACAAAAGTGCAAAAAGATAAAATTGTGCGGATATTTTATTAGGCTGCTTTGTAACCTCTGGGCCACACTCATAAATGGTCAATTTTAGCTTTTCTGTATCCAAACGTGCCATTCTCCGACTTACAATTCTAGCGAGTACGGCGATTCCATAAAAAACGCCTGCGCCAAAAAAGAGAAGAAAAAAAGCTCCAAAATAGGGGTGAGCAAAATCCATATGTGTCATACAGAATCCTTCCATGATTTTTCAAAACAAGTATAGATAAAAGTTTATTTATAAACTCTTATATCTAAGTGTTACGTTAAATGCTGCATGAAACCAACAGATTTGGTATCACCAAAAGCACCTTTTGATTCTCTTTCAATGGCTGCTTTAAAATCTTCAAAACAAAAAATTGGCTCTTCTTTCGTTGCCACTTTTAAGGCTGTATTTTTAAGCACCAATCGTATCTGTCCACCTGTCAGTGGGAAATGTGCCAATTTTTCACTATCAAAACCTTCTTCATAATGAGCATTTTCAGGTAATAATTTTTTCCAGAGCTCCAAGCGCTGTTTATAATCAGGTTTTTCAAAAGCTATTTTATAGTCAAAACGTCTTGAAAATGCAGGATCTATCGTTTCAAGTAAATTTGTAGTTGCAATTAATAGTCCATCAAAACGTTCAATTTGCTCTAAAAAAATATTTTGCATTTGATTGTGCATTTTATCAGCTCCCGAATTCGCATCGGTTGAGCGTGAACTTAAAAACTGATCAGCTTCATTAAGAAGCAATAAAGGCTCGCTTTTCGTCTTTTTACAAAGTTCTTTATAGGTATCAAAGATATTACGCACATTTTTTTCACTCTCGCCTACATATTTTGAGAGAATCTTCGAACAATCAAAACTCAAAACGCGCTTTTTCATGGACTTCGCTAGCGATACAGCCGTCATTGTTTTTCCTGTTCCAGGAGGACCGTAAAAAAGAATTTTAGCATCTATACCACTACGACGCTCTTTCACACCCCATTCACGCAAGAGTTTAACGACATTTTTGTCTATTTGCTTCAGTAAATTATCCAAAACTTCACGTGTTTGGGGATTTAAAATAACATCTTCCAAGGTTGTTTTTGGATCTATTAACTCAAATAATTCTTGCTCGCCAATAAGCATATCAAGTTTTATTTTTTTGCTCTTTTTTTCTTTATTCGGATGCATAATCTTTTGTAAAATTTCTTCGCTAATAAAAAAGCTACGTGTCACACCACCAAAAGTACTGAGCATCTCATCATAATCAATAATCAAATTTTCTATTAATTTAGAGCCCTCTTCAAGTAATGATCTATTTTTAATTTTTTCATAATCGTCAAAACTAATTAAGCTAATCAATGTATTCATATCGCGCAAGCTTTCGAATTCACCCGCATACTCTTCTTTTAACAGCGCTAAAAAGATCAATTGCTCTTTAGGACCCAATTCATTTTCTTTGAAAATACTTTCAACCACAATCTCATTTTCAGTGACTTTAATGCGTTCATTAATGCGGCTTTCAAGGAGTTGAAGTTTTGCCTTAATCCGTCCAATACTCGGAGAATCATCTGTTGCATTATGTTTTGCATGACTGAGTTTTTGATATAAATCAATGCGAAAAAACTGGTCTTTTAAATATTCAAGATGATCTTCATAAGGCGTAATAGCTGGAAGGACGACCTCTAGTGTACCTTCTTCAAGAAGTTTTAAAAATGCTGAACTAAGCGTTACACTACTGTTTAAAAGTTCGAGATTTGAGATATCTGCTGCTTTAGAGTTTAAAAAGCTATTTTGCACAATCCACCCTTGTTCAATCAAATCTCTCACCAATGGCAGTTGTTCTAGATGTAAGTAATTTTTATCACCAAAAAGCTTAATAAGAATATCCGATACACTTAAATCAACCGAGCCTAACACATACTCTTTGGTCATGGATTGTAAAAGCATCGCCTCTGTTGCCGAGCATTTTAGGTGCTCATAAATTTGACACTCTTCAATATTGTTATTTTCTAAAAAATCTATCAAAAATTGCAATTCTTAGCCTTTTTATTAAAAATACGCTACGCAGTATAACACTATTATATATAACAATTAAATGCTGGAGTAAATACGCTTAAGCATATTTACTCCAGCATCGACCTCTATTTTTTATTAAAAAGACCTTCTTTGACTTTATCTTTTAAAATACGCTTAAGCACCTTGCCTGTAGCGTTTTTTGGTAACTCTTCTACAAAGTAGATATGTTTTGGAAGTTTAAAATTTGCGAGATGGTTTTTTAGGTACTTTCGAATGTCCATTTCTTCTAATATAATTCCCTCTTTAGGCTGAATAAATGCTAATACATCCTCATCATTCGTGGCATCTTTAATCCCAATAACAGCAACGGCATCGACGCCCTCATACTTGTAAATAACTTCTTCAATTTCTCTTGGATAAATATTAATGCCCTTAGAAATAATCAAATCTTTTTTTCTATCTACAATATAAATAAATCCATCTTCATCTTTTTTACCCAAATCTCCGCTCAATAGCCATCCATTGATGATGGTTTCATCTGTGGCATCTGGGCGATTAAGGTAACCTTGCATGACACAAGCACCTTTAATCATGATTTCACCAACTTCACCTGTTTTAACTTCCATCATCTCATCGTTGACTATCTTT
>JAQUVE010000169.1 GCA_028693565.1 Sulfurospirillaceae bacterium
AAATCCAAAAAAATCTTACCCACAAAAATATCATCTTTTTTAAATGAACCTACGCCTTTAGTTGTACCACTCATGATAATATCGTTATCTATTAGTGTTGAAAATGTGCTGATTTCTGCTAACATTGTTTCTGGTTTGTAAATCATCAATCCAATATTTCCCTCTTGTATTAATTGATCATTAATCCATAACTCCATTGATAACCTATCAATATCATTAGGGTTAATATTGACAAACTCTCCAAAGACAGCAGCCCCATCAAAAGCCTTTGCTCTCTCCCATGGAAGTTTTTTTTCTTTTAACTCATTTTGCAAGATTCTGTTAGTTAAATCAAGACCAAATCCCACAGAACTAATCATGCCATTTTTAATCAGAAAAGAGATTTCACCTTCATAATGTAACGGGTGAGCGTGAGCAACTAACACATTACTGATAGCAGAATTTGGCTTCATGAAAATAACCATTGAAGTTGGTACTTCGTTGTGTAATTCTTGTATATGCTCAACATAATTTCTGCCAATACACACTACTTTACTTGGAGTAACTTTTTTTCCATCAACACTAACTGTATTCATTTATTTCCTTTCTTGACATAATGTGTAAAAATTATTTTTAGCATCAAATGACGACTCTATATGATACTGCTTTCCAAGATATTCAAAAGCCAAACTTTGTGCGTGGAGCAATAAACGTTCAGCTCCTGTTTTTACTATACATTCTTCAACATCCAATACACCCTCTAAAAAGCTATTGGCATCATCTTCATTTAATCCATAAATTGGATCACCCAATA
The DNA here is from genome assembly GCA_028693565.1 of Sulfurospirillaceae bacterium. Lineage (GTDB taxonomy): Bacteria > Campylobacterota > Campylobacteria > Campylobacterales > Sulfurospirillaceae > Sulfurospirillum. Next base: position 794 of record JAQUVE010000169.1, read on the forward strand.
TTTTATGTTTCACGTGGAACAAATGAACACGAATTTGATGTTGCCTTCCCGTAAAAGGTTCCGCATCAATAAGTGTGACATCTTTATCGGCAAAATATTCTAAAGGCGTAATCAAGGTCTGAGAATCTTTTCCCAACGCATCCACGTGAACCTTCATGCGAATCTTACTATAATCACAATCTCTCTTAAGTTTTGCATCAATTAAAAAAGATTTTTCAATTTTCCCCTCAACCAAAGCTAAGTAATGTTTCTTAACTTGACGATTTGCAAACAATCCCTTTAACGCTATTTCAGCACGTTTATGTTTTCCTACCAAGACTAAACCACTTGTCCCTTTATCAATACGATGAATAGGGTTAGCATCATTTCCATACAATGATTTAATTTCATCATTGAGCGTATAACCATCATCACGTTTGCGAGGATGAATCATTATACCACTAGGTTTATCAAACACTGCAAAATCATCAGTTTCGAATACGGGTTTTAACCCTTGTGAGTTTCCTTGAAACATAATGACTGCAATATTGCCTTGTATAAGACGTGACTTTTGTTCCAATAAAACATCTTCAACAAAAACTCTTTTTTTGTCAATGATTTTTTGCGCTTCACCCATTGAAATATCAAACTCATCCATCAAAAAACGAAATGCATATTTTGGCTGGTGTAAGAAATAATTCTTAAATATATATGCCAAACTTCAAGCCTTTTTTAGTAGTCTTTTGGTAAAATCATAACTATTATGACACACTCATTTTTTATATAAATTTGCCGTATTGTATCACATAATATTCACAAAACAGATAAGGAATTTTAAATGGTAGAGCGCTATTCAAGGGAAGAGATGACAAAACATTGGACAATCCAAGCCAAATATGATGCCTGGTTAAAAGTTGAAAAGGCAGCAACAAAGGCGTGGAATAAACTGGGACTTATCCCTGATAGTGATTGTGAAAAAATTCTCAAGAATGCGACATTTGACATCGCTAGAATTGACGAAATTGAAAAGGTAACACGCCACGATGTTATTGCCTTTTTAACCAGTGTAGCCGATAGCTTAGGAGAAGAGAGTAGGTGGGTTCACTATGGCATGACCAGTTCCGATTGTATCGATACAGCCGTTGCCCTTCAAATGCGTGATTCTTTGCACGTGATTATTGAAGATGTTAAGATGTTGATGGTATCACTTCAAAAAAGAGCTATGGAACATAAGATGACTTTGATGGTAGGTCGAAGTCATGGGATACATGGAGAACCTATCACTTTTGGATTAGTCCTTGCTATTTGGTACGAAGAAATCAAGCGCAATTTAAAAAATCTTGAAAATGTGATGGACGTTATCAGTGTAGGACAAATCAGTGGTGCCATGGGAAATATGGCGCACTCTCCCATTGAGTTAGAGGAATTGGTTTGTGAAGATCTTGGTCTTAAACCAGCCCCTGTATCCAATCAAATTATCCAACGTGACAGATATGCAGCGCTGATGAATGCGCTTGCACTTTTAGCTTCAAGCTGCGAAAAAATTGCTGTTGCTATCCGCCACTATCAACGAACTGAAGTTTATGAGTGTGAAGAGTTTTTTGAAAAGGGTCAAAAAGGAAGCTCTGCGATGCCACACAAACGCAACCCCGTCTTAAGTGAAAATATCACAGGACTTTGTCGCGTTATTCGAGGCTATGCTGTACCAGCTATGGAAAATGTAGCCTTATGGCATGAGCGTGATATCAGCCATAGTTCTGTTGAGCGTTTTATCCTTCCTGATGGATTTATTACAACTGACTTTATGCTCAATCGTCTTAACGGCGTTATTAGTAAGTTAGTTGTCTATCCGCACAATATGATGAAAAATCTTAACCTCACGGGCGGCCTTGTATTTTCACAACGTATTTTACTTGAACTACCACTCAAAGGCGTTTCAAGAGAAGATGCTTACAAAATTGTACAACGAAATGCCATGAAAGTTTGGGAAGATCTTCAACAAGGGAAACCTGCACTTAATGTTAATGGAGAGAGTCTCTATCTTGAAAATTTGTTAGCGGATTCTGAGCTTAGAGCAAAGTTGAGTGAAGGTGAAATTCGTGATTGTTTTAATTACGATTACTATACAAAAAATATCGATAAAATCTTTAATAGGGTGTTTAACTAATGCTTACCGTACAAAAAAGAAATGGCCGCATTGAACCTTTAGATATTTCTAAAATTCAAAAATACACTAGCTCTGCCATCAAAGGGTTAGATAATGTTAGTCAAAGTGAATTAGAGGTTGATGCAAAAATCCAATTTCGTGACAAAATCACCACTGAAGAGATTCAAAAGACACTGATTAAAACAGCCGTTGATAAAATTGATATTGATAGACCCAACTGGACATTTGTTGCTGCCAGACTTTTTTTGTATGACTTATATCATAAAGTCAATGGCTTTACAGGCTATGGCAGTTTTGCGGATTATTTAGAACGTGGAGAAAAAGAAGGCCGCATTGTTTTAGGACTAAAAGATAAATATGATTTAAAAGATCTAGAAAACTACCTTAAACCAGAGCGAGACTTACAATTTACCTATCTTGGCATAAAAACGCTTCATGACCGTTATCTCATCAAAAACAAACTTGGACGTCCCATAGAGTTACCACAACATATGTTTATGGCTATCGCAATGTTTCTTGCACAAAATGAACTGAACTCACAAGATTGGGCAAAGAAGTTTTATGACGTCATAAGTAAATTTGAAGTGATGTTGGCAACACCAACACTTTCCAATGCACGAACCCCTAGACATCAACTAAGCTCTTGCTATATAGGAAGTACCCCTGATAATATTGAAGGTATTTTTGACTCCTACAAAGAGATGTCACTGCTCAGTAAATTTGGTGGCGGTATTGGCTGGGATTGGAATTTGGTTCGCTCCATGGGAGGCATGATTGATGGCCATAAAAACGCCGCTGGAGGTATCATTCCTTTTCTGAAAATTACCAATGATATTGCTATTGCTGTTGATCAACTAGGAACCCGTAAAGGCGCTATTGCTGTTTATTTAGAGCCATGGCATATGGATGTTTCAGACTTCCTCGACCTTAAGAAAAACTCGGGTGAAGAGCGAAGACGTGCGCATGATCTTTTTCCTGCACTGTGGATAAACGATCTTTTTATGAAACGTGTTGAAGATAATGCTATTTGGACACTGTTTGACCCTGCCGAAGCAGGAGATTTAGCTGAAGTTTATGGCGAAGAATTTGAAAAGCGCTATATTGCCTACGAACAAAATGAAAATATTTCAAAAGAGTATGTTCCAGCTAAAGAGTTATGGAAAAAGATACTCACTAGTTATTTTGAGAGCGGAAGTCCTTTTTTATGTTTTAAAGATAACGCTAACAGAGCTAACCCCAATAACCATACAGGC
>JAQUVE010000041.1 GCA_028693565.1 Sulfurospirillaceae bacterium
TATTGTATGTACACGCTCATTGTGAACATACTCAGCAATTGTTTGAATACCTAATTTTCGAGCAAACGTAATGATTGCACTGACAATAGCAACTGATTTTGTATCTGTATCAAGGTGTTTTATCAGCGAACCATCGATTTTAATATAATCGGGTTTAAGTTTAAGAAGATATGAAAAATTACTATAGCCTGTTCCAAAATCATCAATAGCAATTTTACATCCCATCCGTTTAACTCTATCAATAAAATTTTCAACCCGCTCTAAATTTTCAATACTTTCATCTTCTAAGATTTCAAAAACAACCTGTTTTGACACTTTGTATTCATGAAGTTTTTCAATCACATAGTTACTGACATTGCTATCACTCATATCACGAGCGAGAAGATTGACTGAAATTACGGTATTTGTTCCAGTAACCTCTTTAAAACTTTTATCAATCAGCATTTTTTCAATATCACTATACTTTTTTACTTTTTTCGAAATAGCTAAAAAAAGGCCTGGAGGGATAGCTTCTTCTTTTTCATTTAAAATACGAATCAAACATTCGTATTTAATGATCTCGCCTTTATTATTAAAAATGGGTTGATAATAAGGAATAACTGTATCATTTGCAATGGCCTCTTTAATAAATTGTGACCATTTTATCTGCTCCGCAAACAAAGTCGTACGTTCAATTTTTCGAAAATAGCAGAGATAATCTATTTCTCTTTTCTTGGCTTCAGACAATGCCATAGATGCCTTTTCATAAATATCATCACTTTCTAATGAAAATCCAATGGCAACATTAATCTCAATTGATGAAGAGTGCGAAGGTAGATCTATCACACAACCCTTAAAAATATCAACCAATTCCACTGCCAACTCTTCGTAACGCTCTACATCAAGCGGCGCATTTTCCAATAAAGCAAACTCATCTGCTCCAACGCGATATACATGAAGTAAATGCTTCTTAGCAAAACCTTTGAGTCTAAATGTTACTTCATTTAAAACAAAATCCCCTGCTCCATTCCCATAATATTCATTAATGTCTTTAAAACTATCAATATCTAATAAAATAAGTTTTGGATCTTCCATCAAGGTAATATCCCGTTCTATCGCCCTTCGATTGTCTAATTTTGTGAGAGCATCACTATAAAGCTGATATTCTAAACGTTCATTAGCCTGTCGTAACTCTTGACTCATCACTTCGATTTTCTCTCTATCGTTATGAAGTTCTTTTTGATATTGCAAGGCTTGATATACTGTTTTTCGAAAAATAAAATAGATAAAGAACGCACTACTTACAAGAATAAAAAGAGCTAGTCCTAAATCATAGATGGTTCGATCATGTGCTATACGTATTAGATGCTTTGTATGCTCATATAAGTTTTCATTTCTAGATATTTCGCTCATACCGTGATCAGCAAGGTTTTGATAGGTTTTAGTTGCGAAAGCAACATTACGAGAATATTCAAGATTATTATAGATAACTGTGGCAATAGCAGCTATCAATAAAAGTGTTACCATAAAGATAAGGGGTGTAAATAAAATACGCTTTGATATTTTATCGCCTTTGTTTCTCACAATCTTCCTTTCTTCTCATCTATTGCTAATAATTATATACTATTTTTTATGTAATTAGAGTTTTATCAGCGTTGCCCCGAATCCGCCCATATTGAGGGGAGCATCGCCAAAAGAGGCAAGAGAAGGATACGATGTTAAAAAAGTACGAACGGCATACGCTAATTTTCCAGTACCTATCCCATGATACACAAGAACTTCATCAAAACCATTTATGAGAGCATCTGAAAGAAACTTATCTAAACGCTCTATCGCTTCATCAGCCCGCAAACCATGTAGGTCAAGAATCATTGATGAGCTTTGTATCTCTTTTGAGACCGTAATCGCATTTTTTTGCTTTCGATTTGGAGCAGGATTGCCACTGCGTTTTAGTTTGTGCAAAGGAACTCGTAGCGTGATGCCTTCACATTCGATAATGGCTTCTTCTTTTTTGATGCCTTTAATCTGCCCTTTTGAATTGCCATATTTAATCATATCACCAACATGTAAAGGCTCTTTGGATTGTGAAGGAATGGCTTTTTTTGTCTCTTTTTGAAGGCTATTAGCTTTATTTAACAGACGATGAACTTCTTTTGGGTCTTCCGTTTTAATTGCCCGTTTTGCTTCACCAATCGCATCACGATACTCTTTTTCCATTTTTGAATAAGCCTCATCAAAATCAAGCGCAACTTTTTCCTTTTCATTTTTGAGCGACTCTTTCAACCTTTCAACTTCACGCAGTTTTTCATCTAACGCAAGTGAAGTTTGGCGCATTTCAAGTTCTAGATCAATATTTTTTTGAATTAATTCATTGAGTTTTTCTTTATCTTCACCATATAAAATACGTGTTTCTGCAATTAAAGATGCAGGAATCCCATAGCGAAGAGCTGTCTCAAAGGCGTAACTTTTTCCAATCGTTCCTTTTAAAAAGCCATATGTTGGGCGTTCACTTTTTTCATCGTAAATAGCCGCTAATAGCTCCACTTGAGGATGGGTTGCTAACAAAGAGGCAAGTCTCTTGTGGTGTGTTGTAATGACAATTTTCATCTCTTTATCCACCAACTTTTCGATCATGACTTTAAACAACGTTGCCGCTTCATCAGCATCCGTTCCTAGTTCAATTTCATCGACGCCCACCAATGTCCCTCGTTTGCCAAAGAGTTTACTAAACTCACTCATCCTTCCTGCAAACGTCGAAATATCATTTTTCACATTTTGAGGGTCATCTAAGATTGCAAAAATTTCTTTAAAAGAGCCTATCATAGAATGATTAGCGTCTATGTGCATCGGCAATAAATATTTACTTAAGATAGCTGCACTCAGTATTGATTTTAACAGCATTGTTTTACCGCCTGCATTTACACCCGTAATCATCAAAACCTGTTTTCTAAAATCGATGCTAATTGGTTTTGGCTGGCTTAAGGCAGGATGAGCAAAATTTTCAAGCTTGATACTATTTGTTTTTGAAGGTAAAACAAAATCTAAGTCTTTTGCACGAGCAAAAGAGACACGAGCATAATACGAATCAAAACGATCAAATTCTTTGTTGATATAGGCCAAAAACTTCATATTTTTACTAAAAATAGAGGAGATTTTTTTAGAATATTTATAGACTAATTCCTCTTTTTTATCCAGTAGTTCACTCTCTTTACTTACTAACTTTGAAAGCGATTCAGGGACAACATAAAAAAAGCCATTGCTACTGCGTCCTATTACATTACCTTTAAGGACATGATTAAAACCGCCTCGCATTAAAAGTGCTTCTTGATTATTAAGATAGTGTATCTGTCTATCGGCCAAATAAAGCCCTATTTTCTCAGTTGAAAGATAACGCCTTAAAACATTATTCATCTCTTCTTTAACGCTTTTAAGCCCTTGTGCTATCGTTAAAAATTGCTCATCTACACTAGGCTTGAGTTCCCCTTTTTCATCAAAATAAAAACATATCTCATTGATTTCAGGAGGAATGATGATTTTTTGCAACCACTCACCTAAAGCATTCTCCAGCAAGATTTCTTTTAAGTAACGCATATGATTGATTATTTTAACAAATGCAAAAATCTCATATAGACGTAAAGTACCAAGCTTACTTAAATGCGCTAAAGGAATATCTAAATTCATTAACTCCGGCAAAGGGCGCAAAGTCTCTTTAGCTAAAAGCTCCTTGATTAATTTAAAATGTAAATGAGCATCACCTTCCATATAAAGTGGCTTTTGGCGTGCTAAAAAAGTTTTGAAAACCTCAGCATAATCCACTAAATCAAGTTTTGAAAAAAGCTTTTCCATTATTTCTCTATTTTACATGTAGCAATATCAATCACTAAACCTTTGTTATCTTTGTTTTTATCATTCGCAATAAAACTAAGTGTCCCACTGATAAAGACAAATTTTTTAGCCGTTACTTCAACATCATTACAATAGAGTGTTTTACCTTGTTTAAAAGCATTGAGCATCATACGGTCCTCTTGACTCTCTTTGGAAACAGCACTTTCATAAAGCCAAGCAAAGAAAACAACTAACATCATAATAGCTAATAAAATAATTTTTGAACGCGTGGATAATTCATCTTTTTTAGCAACAAACACTGAAGAGATGACAATAACCACGAGTAAAAAAATCACTATTTGCATTATAATAGCCCCCTTAATTGATAGGTAATATCTCCCGCTCCAAATCCAATCACCACACCCGTATCATAGACTTTTTTACCACTATTTCTAGCATCAATATGAATCGAATCTTCGATTCGGTGAATTCGTGTTGCAAACTGAGGATGATAGCGTGCAAACTCTTTTTCAAAGTCGATAAATTGCTCTTTTTCACCTGCTTTCCATACTGGCAAAATAACCAGCTCATCCACTCCCTCAAAACAGTTTACAAACGCTTCTAAATTATCAATCGTTCGTGAATATTTATGCGGTTGCCAAATCGCCGTAATCTTCTTAAGACCTAACATCTTTGCATAGGTTTTTGTCGATGTCAAGGTCGCTTTTATTTCCGTTGGATGATGCGCATAATCATCAATCAAAGCAAATGTCTCAGTTGCTTGTAAAATATCAAAACGCTTTTTAATGCCCTTATAATTTTTGAGCTTTTCACGAATAGACTCAACACCCATCTCATGCAAGCTCGCCAAAATTGCTAAAGAAGCATCCAGCGCCATGTGCGCTCCAATGCCCCACACTTCAAAACGTCCTAACTCTTTTAATACAAAAGAGGTATAAGGCTCACCCTCACGCATCACAGTTTCAATCTCTCGGATATCTTTACTGGGATAAAGCCTTGTCGCCTCTAAATCAGTCAATGTGGAGAGAAACGCATCTTCTGCGTTAATGACACAGATTTTTGCAGAAGTTAAAAATGTTTTATACGCTCCATAAAAACGCTCATAATCATACTCATAAAATTCCATATGTTCAGGTTCTGCGTTGGTCACTACTGCAATATAGGGGTTGGAATTAAGAAAGCTCTCATCACTCTCATCCGCTTCAAAGATAACATTCTCGCCCTTCTGATAAAACATATTGGCCCCAAACTGCTTACTCTCAGCCCCAATAATGACTGACCCTTCAATGATAGAAGCAAGCATTGCACTCGTCGTACTTTTCCCATGAGCGCCACACACTGAAAAAACACGTTTGTCTTTGAGAATGAAACATAATGCTTCCCGCCGTGAAAGCACAGGAATACCCTTTTCACGCGCCTTCACAAGTTCCACATTGTCTGCTTTGATAACCGCTGAGTAAATCACCATATCTTGATCTTTGATGCAACTTTCATGATGAGGAATGACAACATCAATGCCCTCTTTAACAAGTCCAGCCGTAATACGTGTTGCAATAATATCTGAACCAGTGATGGTGTAACCTTCGACTTTAAGATACTTCGCTAATGCTGAAAGCCCAATGCCTCCAATGCCAACAAAATGAATTTTTTTCAATGATTTCCTTTAATAAAAGCTGCTATTTCTTTTAAAATTTTCTCTGTTTTGTGATGATGTTCAACCAACGCCATACGCACATAACCATCCGCTACACCATTCCTTCCTAAAAATCTCCCTGGTAATACTTTGATGTTTTTCTCACGATACAATGCTTGCGTAAACGCTAAGTCATCCCCGACATGAAGCCATACATAAAAGGTTGCATCAACCAAAGGCGTTCCCAATATTTCATGCGCTAAACGCAAATTGTGCGCATACTCTGTACGTGTCGCTTCCACATGTTCCTCATCATTCCAAGCAGCTGCCGATGCTACTTGTAAAGGTAAAGGGATGCCTGCTCCCACGTACGTTCGATACTGTGCATACTGTTTTAAAATCTGCTCATCCCCTGCGATAAAACCTGAGCGAAGCCCAGGAGCAGAGCTACGTTTTGAGATAGAGTTAATGACCAATATATTTTTAAAATGCTTATTGCCTACATAAAGCGATGCTTCTAACAAGGAGGGCGGTTTGCGCTCGGCATAAATTTCACTGTAACACTCATCATTCATCAAAACAATGTCGTATTTAAGGGCAAACTTTACCCATTCGCCAAGCTCTTCAAGGCTTAAGAGCGACGTGGTTGGATTGTTTGGAAAATTAAGAATAATAAAATCAGCTGACTTTAATTCAGGTAAATTGATATCGGGTTTAAAATTATTTTCCGAGGTTAAATTAAGATGCACCACTTTTGCACGGCTAGCAATGGCTGCTCCTTCATAAATCTGATAAAAAGGGTTTGTGTATGCCATCACTGGCTCCTCTTTATCGTGCAGTAGAAACTGCGGAAAATTAAATAAAACTTCCCTTGTACCAAACGTTGAGATAAGCTCACCAGACGTTAAATGCACACCAAAACGTTTTTGAACAAACGCACGTTGTGCTTCAGCCACGTAAGCTTCGCCTGAAGATTTTGGATATTTATTAAGCTGCGGTGCGCTTTGTTGTAAGGCTTCTTGAATAAACAACGGCGTGTCAAATTGTGGCTCACCGATGGTTAAAGAGACAGGTTCATACGCTTTATTAGGGGTAATTCCCTCTAATAGAGCGGACAATTTTTCAAATGGATAGGGCTCAAAATGCAATTTATTTCCTTTAAAAATACATAACAAACACGTTTTTTAAAATTTACTGTGGCATACTAAATTTTTGGGTGATTAACTCACCTTCGTCATTAAAAAATAGATAATATAAAAAATCTTTCTTAACGCTCAGTCCCGCCAAATAACGCAGGGCTAAATTAGCTTGCAAGGAGGCTATATGCATCACAATGGGTGCTGCGATGCCTGAGGGTTTTTTGTCATTGATTTTAAAAGCGTTAAAACTACTCTTCTCAAACAGGCAAACTTGCCCATTAAACGCTTCTACCGAACCGTAAAGCCATGGAGTTTGGACACTTTTGGCATACGCATCAATGGCGGCACGAGTCGGAAGATTGTCCGTAGCATCCATAATCAAATCAACCGCAATGCCCTTACATGCAAAGTCTTCCAACCTTCCAACATGCGCATAAACCTTCACAAAAGGGCAACGCTCTTCAATGGTTTTTTTGACAATTTCAGCTTTAAATTTTCCTTCATCACCTAGCTTAAAAGCGATTTGCCTATGGATATTGTGGACACTCACATCATCAAAATCAACCAAGTGAATTTCACCGATTCCCGAACTTCCAAGAGCATAGGCAAGTGAGCTACCAAGACCCCCACAGCCGATGATGACTATTTTTTTTGTTTGAAGTGAGGCTTGTGTGGCTTCGCCCCACAATTGAATCTGTCTGTGAAAATACGCTATCATCCAATATCTCTTTTGCTTACCTGCTTTTTCCAGCCCCAAATTTTACGTGCTTCCATCAAAGCGTCTTTATCGATATTGGTCACGAGCATCTCTTCTTTATCACCCAAACTAAGCTCAATTTCACCAAAAGGAGAGACCAAACAGCTTTGACCATAAAAATGCCAATTTGTCCCTTCATCTTTAAACACACCAATACGATTGGCCCGTAAAATATAGACGTTATTGAGATAAGCTCGCATCTTTAAAAGCTCTTCCCATCGGCTACTTGAATCAAAGGCTGAAGAGGAAGGAATCAGAACAACGTCCACATTTTTTTTCATGACCTCTTGCCAAACCACATCAAAATGCAATTCATAACCACTAACGACTCCAAAACGTAAACCTTGGTGCAAGAAAAGTGGAAGTGAATACTTGGCAATCGCATTGGCAAAAAACTTCTCTTCATTCCAATGTTTATAATTAATTAAAAATTGTTGGTCAAAAAAGTGTACGGAGCGTGGTGAAAAGTGCGCATTGCATTTATACAAAAACTCACCCTTCACATTCACGATGGGAGCGACAACATGCAGCTCATAATCCGCACACAACTTTTTTAACGCTTCTATTTTATGGTTAGATTGCTCTTTGATCATTGATGGCGGCATCCCTTCAAGCTCTTTAAAAAAGCTATTGAGAGCGTATTCACTAATGAGAACAACTTCCACCTCTTTTTGTTTACAAATACGAAAATAATAATCCAGCTTTGCTTCGCTCATGGGAAGGGTGCTAAGTTGTAAAGCGGCTATTTTCATTGTTTTTCTCCATGGCTTTGCAATCTAACATACTCCAATTTTGCCTCTTCAATCATTTTGGTCGCTTCTTGCAAAATCGCAATACCTTCTTGGTATTTTTTCATTCCATCACTCAAGCTTAACTCTGGATTGGAAAGGTTTTCTAAAATCTCTTTGGCGTGCTCTAGCTTTACTTCAAAACTTTGTCTCTCTTTTTCATCCTGTTCCACATCCACTCCTTGCTAAACTTTGGCTTCTAACGCTTTTTTGACATAAAAATCAAACTTATCATACTCAACCAAAAAGGCATCATGCCCATAATGGCTATCAATGCAAAAATAATCGACCCTATCGCCTCTACCCATATCATCGAGTGTAGTTTTGATCACTTCCATCTCTTCGGGTAGGAAAAGAATATCCCCTTGAAACGAAATCAATGTTAGCTTCGCTTTGATATGCTTTAGTGAATCTTCCAAAGAGTCGTAATTACGTGTTGCATCAAAAATATTCATCGCTTTAATAATATACAAATAACTAAGAGGATCAAAACGCTTGGCAAAACTATGCCCATTATATTCCATATATTTCTCGACTTGAAAACGCCCAAAAAGTTCATACAAACCATCCGTTTCAACATAATTACGACCAAATTTTTTATTCATCGAATGAGGGCTTAAAAAACTAATATGCCCAGCCATCCTACCGATAGCAAAACTTAGTAACCCTTCTTCTTCAAAATCTTTTGGATCATAATTGCCATTTTTAAAACGTGGGTCGTGCATAATGCCTTCCATCGCCAATTTATTAAAAGCAATCGCCCAAGGTCCCGTTGCATACGTTGAAGCAAGCATAATAACCCGCTTTGCAAATAAAGGATATTCAACCGCCATACACAGCGCTTGCATGCCACCCATCGAACCACCGATAATCGCATAAGCTTCTTTGATACCCAACCGTGAGAAAAGATTCATTTGGGATCGCACCATATCGCTGATGGTAATGACAGGAAATTTTAAACGAAGAGGCTCTTTGGTTTTTGCATTAATACTCATGGGCCCTGTTGAGCCAAAGCAACTGCTTAAAACATTGACGCAAATCACATAATAGCGTGACGTATCTAAAATACGCCCATCTCCTATAAATGGATCCCACCAACCTACTTTTGTCTCATTTTCATAACGACCTGCCGCATGGTGGCTTCCTGTGAGTGCATGAAACACAACAATCACATTATTTTTTGCTTCATTCATTTCACCATAGGTTTCATATTTCAAATCATAAGACTCTAAGATACGCCCACTCTCTAAATAAAGCGGTTCATTAAAATGCTCTACACAGGTTTGAATTTTCACATCTTCCCTTAATCACTGTTCCATGCCACATGAAGCACTCCTAAAGAGTCTTCATGTGAAGTTTTTTTAATTAACCCTATAATTAGGGGCTTCATGCGTGATGATAACATCATGAACATGGCTCTCTTTAAGCCCTGCACTGGTGATCTCAACAAACTCTGCTTTCTCTTGATAATCTTCAATATCGCGAGCACCCACATAGCCCATAGAGGAGCGAAGCCCGCCTACCATCTGAAAAATTACATCTTTGATAGAGCCTGCATGTGGGACCCTACCTTCAATGCCTTCTGGTACGAGTTTATCCGCCGCTGTTCCTTCTTGAAAATATCGATCACTGCTTCCTTTGGTCATGGCTCCAATACTACCCATACCACGGTACGTTTTATACTGTCTACCTTGATAGGTAATCACTTCACCAGGACTCTCATCGGTTCCAGCCAGTAAACTTCCAACCATAACACTCTGAGCTCCTGCGGCTAAAGCTTTGGCAAAATCACCTGAATATTTAATTCCGCCATCAGCGATGACAGGCACACCATACTTTTTCCCAATATCAGAACACTCTTCAATCGCTGAAATTTGAGGCACACCCACACCTGAGACGATACGAGTCGTACAAATACTGCCAGGTCCAATACCTACTTTAATCCCATCAACCCCTGCTTCTACAAGAGCTAAAGCTGCTTCACTTGTAGCGATATTGCCTGCAATAACATCCACATTCAGCTGTTTTTTGATCGCAACAACTGTATCAATAATGCCTTTAGAATGTCCATGCGCTGAGTCTAGTACTAAAACATCAACGCCTGCTTTAACCAATGCCTCAGCACGATCAAGCTGTCCTACACCTATAGCAGCCCCCACACGAAGTCTGCCATAGTCGTCTTTATTGGCATTAGGGTATTCTTGACGTTTTTTCAAATCTTTAATCGTAATAAGCCCTTCTAGTTTATTATTGGCATCAACAACCGGTAATTTTTCAACTTTATTGGTTCTAAAAATCGCTTCAGCATCATCCAGCGTTGTACCTTTTTTAACCGTAATTAATGGCATCTTTGTCATTAACTCTTCAACTAATTTCGTATAGTCATTTTCAAAACGTAAGTCACGATTGGTTAAAATCCCTATGAGCGTATTGGTGTCATCCACGACAGGAACACCTGAAATGCGATATTCTGACATAATTGCAAGGGCTTCTTTGAGCGTTGCTTTCGCCTTAATAGAAACAGGATCGATGATAATGCCACTTTCACTCTTTTTTACGCGTTTTATTTCACGTACTTGGGATTCAATATCCATATTTTTATGAATAATCCCAATACCCCCTAAACGTGCCATCATAATCGCCGCACGATGCTCTGTTACGGTATCCATCGCGGCAGAGATAAGAGGAATATTTAAAACAATATTGCGCGTTAACTTTGTTTTTATACTTACTTCTTTGGGTAAAATTTCTGAATATTTTGGGACTAATAAAACATCTTCAAATGTCAAAGCTCTTTTTCGTATTTTCATTACTTTCTCCTATAAACCAAGTCCACGCTCTAAACTGAGCGCGCCATCGAGCAAGGTTTGCTCACCATATGCTTGAGCGATCAATTGACCACCAACGGGAAGCCCTTTAGGGTCATTGCCTAAAGGTACAGAGATACCAGGAAGTCCTGCAAGATTAAGTGAAATCGTATAAATATCACTCAAGTACATCTCCAAAGGATCCGCTTTTGAACCAAATTCAAATGCAGTCGTAGGAGTGACTGGGGTAAAAATTAAATCTGCTTCTCTAAAAATGGCTTCGTACTGTGCTTTGATAAAATGGCGTGCTTTTTGCGCCTTAATATAATAAGCATCGTAATAACCACTGCTAAGAACAAATGTTCCTAGTAAGATTCTTCGCTTAACTTCTTCACCAAAACCTAAACTTCGGCTTTGGATAAACATCTCTTTAAGGTTTTCATTGCTTCCACGATTGCCATAACGTACGCCATCATAGCGACTTAAATTCGCACTTGCCTCAGCTGTTGCAATTACGTAATAGGTTGCAATGTCATATTTAGAGTTAATAAAATTGCGATAGATGATTTTATGACCCGCTTTTTCTAAAACGTTAATCGCTTCAACCATTTTTTCACGAACATCAGCACTCGCTTCATTGAGATAATTTTCAATCACTGCGATGGTTAATTTCCGATCCGCATTGAGTTTATCGGCAACACTCACATGCGCAATACTGGCACTGGTTGAGTCTTTGGATTCATGCCCTGCGATAATGTCATACAAAATAGCCGCATCTTCAACATTTTGTGTAATCGGTCCACTTTGGTCGAGCGAACTTGAGTATGCACCCAAGCCATAACGACTGACTTTACCATAGGTTGGTTTCAGTCCAACGCATCCGCAAAAAGCGGCTGGTTGGCGAATACTTCCGCCCGTATCACTGCCAAGAGCGGCGATAGCAATCCCTGCTGCCACAGCGGCGGCACTACCACCACTACTTCCACCTGGAACACATTTTGGATTGTGCGGGTTTAGTGTTTTGCCATAAAAAGATGATTCGGTAGAACTTCCCATTGCAAATTCATCCATATTAGTACGACCAAAAGGGGCAAGTCCTGCTTTGAGCATATTGTCAATAACGGTGGCATTATAAGGAGCAACATATCCTTGAAGGATATTGGAGCCACTCGTTACTTCCCATCCAGTGACTTGAATATTATCTTTTATGGCAATAGGAATACCTTCACCAAATTCTGAAATAGCTTTCGATGTCAACTGTTCAACATAAGCACCAAGGCTTTTTGTCGCTTCAATTTTTTGTTTTAAATCATTTCTCAATTCTATGATAGCTTCTTTAGGAAGCGTTAATGCCTCTTTTAAACTAATCAAGGCGTCTCCTTCAATCTTTTGTTTTTAATAGTACCAAATAGACACATAAAGCGATAACTACGCCAATAGCGCCTACTGTCATGAAGACAAAACTAAGCTCAATAGGTGCGCTTAAATCAGGCATGAAGAGCCTCATCGCATCTATGGCACAATACATCCTCACTTGTTGCTCTAAATTTCCAACATCGTGGACATTTACATTTAGATGCTTTTAAAATCTTGAAGTTATCTTCGCCAATGGTGAAAACGCCTAGCTCATTTGCTTCATCATGACTAATCACCTTACTGACCGTAAACCAATCTTCCGCATCCACATGTGGTAATGCTAAGATAGTTGTAGATGTTGTTTGCAACACTAGTTCAAGGGTAGACTTGATCACTTTTTCTTTTTTAAGGCTATCCACAATTTCAAAAAATCTCTCTCTAGCTTCCATCATATAGGCTTCATCAAAGGGAACATCGATGGCAGCAAGTGGGGTATAAACAAGGTCAAAAACATTTTCTGCCTCACCTTTTAAAATAGCAGGCGCATACTCCATAATCTCATCAATTGTATACGTTAACGTTGGTGCCATTAAAGCCATCAAACGCTCCGCAATCAATGCCATAGCACTTTGAGCCGAGAGTCTTAATGTATCATTTTTGGCATTACAGTAGAGTCTATCTTTTGAAATATCCAGATAAATTCCACTAAGTTCAACCGTGATAAAATGACTGATTAGTGCAAAGCCTTTTGAAAATTCATATTCTCTAAAATAACCCTCAGCCTCATCAAAAACTGCTTTAGCATGAGCTACAATCCATTGATCAAGTATACCCATTTGGCTGTAAGGTAAAATCGCTTCAAGGTCATTCACGTTAGCGAGTAAAAAACGAAATGTATTACGAATTTTTCGGTACTGCTCACTGATCTGTTTTAAAATATTGTCACTGATTTTAAGATCGGTGGTATATTCACTTGTGCCAACCCAAAGGCGAAGAATTTCAACGCCATGACTTTTAGCAATATCCGTCGGAGAAACCACATTACCTTTACTTTTACTCATCTTTTCACCCTTCTCATCGACGGTGAAACCATGGGTTAAAATTTTATGATATGGAGCGATGCCATTATTGGCGGTACTGACTAACAATGAGCTCTGAAACCAGCCACGATGTTGATCGCTTCCCTCTAAATACATACTGGCAGGATAATCACCCGCATCATACTCTTTGGATTCAAGAACGGCTTTCCATGTACTGCCGCTGTCAAACCAAACATCTAAAATATCCATGACTTTTTCAAGGTTTTCTGCTTTATAACCACTGTTTTCAACTAAAAGCTCTTCAATCTCTAAATCCCACCACGCATCCGCACCTTTTTCTTCAAAGATATTGGCAATATGCGTGACAACGTTCGTATCAAAGATAGGTTTACCCGTTGTTTTGTCTCTAAAAAATGCGATAGGTACACCCCAATCGCGTTGACGTGAGATACACCAATCAGGGCGATTTTCAATCATCGAACCTAAACGGTTAATGCCTGATTTGGGGTAAAAACGTACCTTTTCAAGCTCTCCCATCGCCATTTTACGAAGACTATCACGCCCACCAACAGCTTCATCCATTGCAACAAACCATTGCTTTGTTGCACGATAGATGATAGGCTGATGCGTACGCCAACAAAAAGGGTATGAGTGGGTAAATTTAGAACATTTTAAAAGACTTGTACCTAAAAGTTCTAAGATACGCTCGTTGCTTTTAAAAATATGCTCATCTACAAAACTCTCAGGGTTTGGAAGCAATCCTAATCGAACAACAGTTTCGTCATAACAACCACGCTCGTCGACTGGCATAACCACTTCAAGACCATAACGAAGTCCTACTTTGTAGTCTTCATCACCATGACCTGGAGCGGTGTGAACACAACCACTACCCCCGTCCATCGTAACGTGCTCGCCTAAAACAAATTGAGATGTGCGACCATTGAGTGGATTGAGTGCAAAACTGTTTTCCAACACACTGGCTTTAAAGGTTTTAACAATTTCACCTTTCACCACACTTTGCTCTAAAAGCTTTTCATGCAAAGGCTCCGCCACAATATAACCATCGCTTGTAAGTACGTAGTTTTCATCGGGACTAAAGGCGATACCCACGTTTGCAGGCAGTGTCCAAGGCGTTGTAGTCCAAATAATAACCGAAGCATCCGTACTAATCTCTAGTTTTGCTTTCGCTTCAGGGCTCAGTGCAAAGGCAACAAAAATTGAATAATCCTCTTTATCTTCATACTCGACTTCAGCTTCTGCAAGCGCACTTCTTGCGGCCCATGACCAATACACGGGTTTGCTTCGTTCAACCAAAAGCCCACGATCAGCTACGCCACATAAAGCACGATAAATATCTGCTTCAAATTTAAATTTCATGGTCATATAAGGATTTTCCCAGTCACCCAAAACACCCAATGACTTGAACTCATCACGCTGAATATCGATAAATTTACGCGCATGCTCTCGGCATAACTCACGAATTTTACTTTTGGCTAAAGTATCTTTTTTTTCTTTTCCAATATTTTTTTCAACTTGTTGTTCAATGGGTAAACCATGACAATCCCAACCTGGAACGTAACGCACTTTTTCACCAAAAAAGTAGTGTGTTTTAACAATAATATCTTTTAAAATTTTATTAAGGGCATGGCCAATGTGAATGTGTCCGTTAGCATACGGTGGTCCATCATGTAAAATAAAAGTTTTGGCAGTATTCTGTCGATTCTTAATCATTTGGGCATAGGCATTGTTCTCTTTAGAAAACCATTTTGCGTAGCGTACAGGTTCATTTTGCGGCAAACTTCCCCTCATCGGAAAATCGGTTTGTGGAAGAAGTAAGGTCTCTTTATAATCCATCTATATCTCTCCTTGGAAGCCAAGAGTGTTTACATGTAAGGAAGCACTTAACGCTCTTAAAATGAGGCAAGTTTATCTAAAATCTATTTAAGAAGCACTTACGGTATAATGGCAACAAAGTTTACACGGCTAAAAAATCAAAAGGTATGCTATGAAAAGTGCTCTTATCGTGGTTGGAAAATCACTTCGATATAATTCTCCCTTTCTTACTTACATCCAAAATTCCATCGCTAAACAGATGAATATCCCAGATCAA
The DNA here is from genome assembly GCA_028693565.1 of Sulfurospirillaceae bacterium. Lineage (GTDB taxonomy): Bacteria > Campylobacterota > Campylobacteria > Campylobacterales > Sulfurospirillaceae > Sulfurospirillum. The sequence continues at coordinate 15,456 of JAQUVE010000041.1, forward strand.
ACAGTGTATATCGATAAAAACGATAAAGACCTTTTTTTCATCCTAGAAGAGGTTATTTCGCATGCGGATGATATTGTAATCGTCACCTCTTCCGATAGTTTTAATCTCATTAATAAAGTGCTGGCAACGCTTGGAGAAGAATCATTAGAACTTAAAGCAGGTATGCTTATCCCTTCGAAAGCAACCCATTTTGTTGAGAACAGTTATCTTCTTGAACGCGATGATAAACGCATCAATGTCATTAAAGCTATTGAAACTAAAACACTTCCAACACTTTTAATTTCAGAACAATCAAATACAACACTTTTTTCAATTATTGATATTGATGAAGATTCTTTACGCATTTTACTTGAACCATTGGCCCAAAATTACGAGATAAAAATAGCGCCAACGCCTTTAATTGACGGATGGATTTTAGTAGAAGCTACCTCTAACAAATATGGCAATATAGAGAATTTTTTTAAAGCTGCTAAAGCATTGTTGCCACAAAAAATCATTCAGCATTCAGATTGTATCGCTCATATTGCAGAGCACTTGGAAGCACATCATATGACATTGAGCATTGCTGAAAGTTGTACTGGAGGACTTATTGCTTCTATGTTTACCAAACACGCTGGCATATCTTCGGTCTTTAATGGAGGACTAGTAACCTATTCAAATCCCATTAAAGAATCTTGGTTGGGTGTAAGTAGTGATACCTTAGAGCACTTTGGAGCTGTCAGCGAATTGTGTGTGCGTGAAATGCTTGAAGGTATACTGAATGCCAGCTTGTCAGATTTCGCTCTTGCAACCAGTGGTATAGCAGGACCAAGTGGTGGGAGTGTTGAAAAACCCATTGGCACTATTTTTGTTGGAGCACGTCAAAAAAATGGTGAAATCATTGTAGAAAGGCTCCTATTACAAGGCGATCGTGAATATATACAAACACAAAGCGCTTATCACGCTTTAAAGCTTCTTTTACGTGTGGGAAATAAAATTTTCTTAAAAAGCTAAAAAATATCTTGACAAATACTTTTTTTTTCTCTATAATTTCAGCCTCATTACGAGAAGAAGAGTATGACTCGTTAGCTCAGTCGGTAGAGCATCTCCCTTTTAAGGAGGTGGTCGATGGTTCGAATCCATCACGGGTCACCATTGTTTATTTGTGCGACCTCATCGTCTAGTGGTCCAGGATCCCGCCCTTTCACGGCGGTTACAGGGGTTCAAATCCCCTTGGGGTCGCCAAACTTTCTTCTTTTAATGTCTCTTTGGTCGTTTAGCTCAGTTGGTAGAGCGCCACCCTTACAAGGTGGATGTCATAAGTTCGAGTCTTATAACGACCACCATTATGCGCGGCGGTAGTTCAGTTGGTTAGAATATCGGCCTGTCACGCCGGGGGTCGCGGGTTCGAGCCCCGTCCGCCGCGCCACGTTTTCCCTACAAAAAGGTTTTATTGTTTTTTGTAAAACCGTTTGAGCATGACTCGTTAGCTCAGTCGGTAGAGCATCTCCCTTTTAAGGAGGTGGTCGATGGTTCGAATCCATCACGGGTCACCATTGTCCTATTCAAAAAACACTTATGCGACCCCATCGTCTAGTGGTTAGGACACCGCCCTCTCAAGGCGGGAACGGGGGTTCAAGTCCCCCTGGGGTCGCCATTTTTTAAACTCTATTACCTCGTTGATGTATTCCTTCAGTTTCATAAAGATCAATTTCTGACTTATATTCCGGATTTGTTTTTTTCAATGCAGCATCCATAAATGCGATTAATTTTGCATCTGCATTTTTATGACTTGCTATCAATAAAACAAAATTCAAATAGACTTTAGCGCTCTTAGGTGCCACACCTTTTACCTTGGCAGGAAATGCACAGCTTTTTGCCACTTCTAAAATAGCAACGGTAAGATCATTTCGAGAGGTGTTTCTTCGTGCAGCAATTTCTATCATCTCTTCAATCGTTTTAATTTTAGATGCTTCGATCTCTTTAGCTCGGTCTACTTCGCGAATGACAACTGTTTTTTGTAGATTCTTAATAATAAATACCAATGAGATTAAAATAACAACAATAACTGAGATAATCGTAAAAATAAGGTAATTCTCTTGCATGATGTCGCCCTACAACTTTTAATATATAAACATTTGCAAAAACTCATTTTATAAGCACTATTGTGGCGTAGTAGATTACTTAGAGTTTTGTAAAAAGCTTATTATAGCATAGGAAAGCCGTAGAAAGAGGGTAAACCCCCTTTCTACAATGTTTTACCAATATCTCGCTTAGGAAATGCCAACAATACAACGGCCATCACAATAACAACTGTATAGTATACAAAAGTAGGTACAGGAATGGGATCACCTGCGGCATATGAGTGCATCCCTGAGAGATAAAAATTCACGCCAAAATAGGTCATAATAATGGATGAAAAAGCAACCGTTGAGGCAACCGCAAAAATAAATGGTGTATTGAGTTTCGGAACAAAACGGATATGAACGACCCCTGCATAAATTAAAATAGATACTAAAGCCCATGTCTCTTTTGGATCCCAACCCCAATACCTACCCCATGATTCATTGGCCCAAACACCCCCTAGAAAGTTACCTATTGTTAACAAACTTAAGCCTAAAATCATTGCCATTTCATTAATACGAGTCGCTTCAATAATATTGCGTTCAATTTCTGCCGTTCGTTTTGTTTTATCATTTTTATTGCGTACAATAAACAGCAGTAATGTAAAGAAGCCAAGAAGAGCGCAAAGCCCTAAAAAGCCGTAACTTGCTGTAATAACCGAAACGTGTATATTTAACCAGTATGACTTTAAGACGGGCACCAAATTGGTAATTTGTGGATCCATCCAACTTAAATGTGCCACGAAAAGCGTTACACCCGCTAAGATAGAAGTTAAAGCCAAAGAAACGATAGATTGACGTGAAAAGAAAATACCCGAAAGTGCTATCGCCCATGCGATGTAAATCATCGATTCATAACCATCACTCCATGGTGCGTGCGCTGCAATATACCAACGTAAACCCAATCCTGCTGTATGCACTAAAAAAGCAACAAAATTGATACCTAAAACAATTTGTGTAATCAATTTCACACGTAATGTTGGTTTGATCATTTTTGCAAAAATAAACAACAATAAGATGAGCCCACTAATGAGATATAAAGGACTTAAACGTTGAAATATTTTTGCGTGATTAAAAAATATTTCTGCTTTAATGCGACTAAGACTAGGAATAATATCCGAACCATATTGTTCTTGATAAGCTTTGAGCTTATCAACAGCTTTGTCTGCATTGCTCCAATTTGATTTTTCAAGCCCTTCACCAATAGCCTCAAAATAACCCCCTAGCAACGCACGTACCTCATCGCCTTCTTGTTTAGAAAAAGTTGCTATCGATTCTTGAGGAGCATACCATTTGCGTGCTGGGTCATTTTGTTTCGGAATAATTTTAAAAATTTCACCCGTATAAACCATATAGCAGATGTTAACGCGCTCATCTACTTTTAAAACATCTTTATCAAATTGATTGCGAAGTGCTGGTTTTTTACGATTTGCTTCTTCTGAGTACTTTGTTAACTTGAAATCGTGATTACCCTCTTTTTCAAAAAAATCATTAAAACTTGCATACTTTTGATTGGCATCTATCCCTAAAATCTTTTTAAGTTCAGGGTGATACACTTTGATTATAGGCTGCGTTTGCCATTCTACGGGTGAGCTCATCATACCCAAAGCGACTTGATTAGCAGTTAAGCCTTGAAAGCTTGAACTACCATAAACTTTATTTAAAAGCTCCATTGAAATAGTATCAACTGGCTTAATTCGACCATCTACACTTTGTGCTAAAAGCTGCGCAAAATGGTCTGCGTGTTTGGCATTATACTGTTTCAAAAATGCCAAATACTCTTCTGTCGTATAAGCATGCAAAGGATTCCCACTAAAGAGAGCAAAAGCTAAGCATAATGACGCCACAACTGAAGTCGTCTTATTCATGTCTTTTTGAATCAAACTTGCAAGCTTGTTAAATCTACTTTTAGGGTTAAGCAAGTTCAAGAAAAGCCCAAGTCCTAATAAAAAATACCCTAAATACGTTGGCCACTTACCTGGGTCGCTATTGACCGATAAGATAGTTCCTTTTTCATCTCTGTCATAAGAAGATTGAAAAAATCGATAGCCATTATAATCCAATACATGATTCATGTAGATACGATAAGGCATAGTAATATTATTGATTGTATCAATAACCTCAACCTCACTCGCATATGACATAGGTGACATAGAGCCCGCATAACGGTCTAATTGAAACTCATTAAGTTTGATAGAGAAAGGGAGTATTACACTCTTTGCACCCCATTCAAAGGTAAAGGGAACACCGGCGATACTCTCTTCACTCGCTATCCCCTTAGTTCCTTTACCATAACCAAATAAAGCTACCTCTTTGTTCTCACCTTTATAGCTTACATTTAAAAGCAGTGCTGATACATTGCGAGCTTTCAT